>JBLMXD010000254.1:0-18586 GCA_050257575.1 Alphaproteobacteria bacterium
GTCACCGGATCGACGCGTGTTGCCCGGCGCGCGGGAACGAAGCAGGAAGTCGCAGCCACAATTGTGAGCAGACCCGCAACGGCAAAATAGATACCGGGATCAAGCGGATTCACTTTGAAAAGAATGTTTCGCAAAGCACCCGCGATCAGCACACCGAGCAACAACGCGGCCCCACCAGCGCCCAACACGAGTCCGATGGCCAATTGCCATGCGCCCTGCGTCATGACCATTCGAAAAATTCGACGCGCATCCGCTCCAAGAGCCATGCGAATTCCAAATTCCTGCGTGCGCTGGCTCACCGAAAAACTCATTACCCCATAGAGACCCACCGCGGACAGAACGAATGCGATGCCGCCGAAAATCACGAACAGATCAACGATGATCCGATTGCCGGATAGAGTTTCAGCATGCAATCGAGCGGGTGTACCCGGAAAATAGATCGGAACATCCGAATCAAGCTCAGCGACTGCCTTTTTCAGAGCGGGACCGAGCGTTTCCGCGCGCTGGCCGAGATGCGGCCGAACGAGGACCGTGCAAAATTGAGTGGCTGGCGAGGCACCAAGAAGTGGCATGTAAAAGCCGGCTGTTTCCGTTTGTTGATCGAACGGTCCCTGCATCAAGGTATCTGGAACGACGCCCACAATGATTCGCCACGGTTGTGGCTCGCCGGGGTTGAAGATCCGCACCTTATGGCCGAGCGGGCTTTGGTTGCCCCAGTGCTTACGCGCGAAACTCGCGTTCACGATTGCAACCGGCTGCTTCGTATCGGCATCGTCAATCGTGAAATCGCGTCCCTCCAGGATTTTTAACCCGAGGGTCGAAAAATAATTGTCGGAGACGGATTCGAAGTTTCCCCGTGGCCGATCGCGGTCGGTCAGATAATTTTCACCGTCTACCTCATACTGACCGCCGCCTGCAAATGTCATTCGAAAGCGATCAGTTAAGGCCGCTGAATCGAACTGCGGATTGGCACGCAGTTCCCGGACAGCGCGTTTAAAGAAGTCACGGCGGCCATCTTCGCTATAAGCGCCTTCCAGCAACGCAATCCGGGCGGTGTAGACCGCGTTTTCGTCATAACCGTAGTCGAGCTGGAGCTGGTTGCGGATCGACCTGATCTCCAGGATGGCCGTAATCAAGAGCGCCGCTGTGAGAGCAATCTGCCCGACTACGAGTAGCCGCGTGATGATGTTCACCAGGCGGCTGGTATTGCCGCGACCGCCTTCTTTCATCATCTCGGCCGCGTTGCTGTGAGCGCTGACCAGCGCAGGAACCAAACCGGACGCAATGGTCGCAACCAGCGTTATCAGGATGGTAAAGGTGAGGACCCGCCCGTCGATCGTAAACCGGATCCAGTACGGCAACTGGAACCCGGCCGGCAGCCCGTCCATGGCGCGGGTCAGCAAATCAACGCCCCAATAGGCGAGGAGAATTCCGGCCACGGCCCCGAACACGGCCACCACAAGACTCTCGGTCAACATTTGCCTAACGAGTCGCCAGCGTGTTGCACCGAGGGCCCCGCGGATTGCCAATTCTTTTGCCCGCAATGCCGCCCGGCCAAACTGCATGTTCATGACGTTCACGCATGCGATCAACAGAACCAGAATGACTGCTGCCAGCATCGCCCAGACGGTTTGCCGGAACTGAATACCGATGAGCGCGTTGGAGAGCGGCTGCACAATGGCTGATGTAAAATTTTGATTGGTCTTTGGATTCTCCTGCGCCAGACGGCGAGCAAGCCCAATGAATTCGGCGTTTGCCTGATCGAGGGTGACCCCGGGTTTCAGCCGGCCCATCACCGCCGGCGCAGCGTTGTTCGGACCGATTACAAGCTGGCCGCGAGGTATCGGCGGATATTGATTGTAAAGCGGCGTCCAGAGTTCTTCGAAATTTGGAAACTTAAAATTTGGGGGCATAACGCCAATAATGCTTGCCGCTTTGCCATTCACTCGAACGTTCTGCCCGATGATATTGGGGTCGCCGTTAAAATCCCGTTTCCAAATTTCGTGACCCAGAATTACGACCTTTTCCGCGCCCGGCTTATTGTCTGCAGCGGTAAAATCGCGTCCCAAAATAGGCGAAACACCGACGATCTTGAAAAAATCCTCCGTTACATATCCGCCGGTATAACGCTGCGGATTGTTCTTGTAGGTGACGTTGATGGTCGATCCAGTGAGATAGCCGGCCATCATTGAGCACGACTTCTGTGCCGCTTTTAGATCTTCGTAATCCTGCGCCGTTGGAATCTGACCGAAGCCGAAATTGTTGTTCTGATCGCTTGCTTTCGGATCGATCAGCCCAACGCTCACCAATTGCTCGGGATGAGGAAAGGAGAACCCGCGCAGCACGACAGCGTTGACGACTGTGAATTGAGTCGTTGCGCCGCCGATCCCGAGGCCAAGCACCACCACCGCCAGCAGGAAAAATGCTTTGTCCTTCAGGAGGACGCGAAGACCGACTCGAACATCTTGACGAAATGAATCCAGAATCATGCAGATCTTAGTTTTGTTGTTGGCTGACGATCCAGCCGTCGCGCAATTGAATCACGCGCGACCCATACGAAGCGTTTTTCTCCGAGTGCGTGACCTGCACGATGGTCATGCCTTCATCATTGAGCTTCCGAAACAGCTCCATGATTTCTTCGCCCTGACTGGAGTGCAGGTTTCCCGTCGGCTCATCAGCGAGCAGAAGCTTCGGCTCGGCGATGATCGCACGCGCAACGCCGACCAGCTGCTGTTGCCCGCCGGATAGCTGGCGCGGATACAAATCTTTTTTTCCCACAATTTGGAAACGGTCGAGCATGTCGGCCACCAGTGCGGCACGCTCGCTCTTGTTGTAATGGCGATACGACAACGGGATCTCGAGGTTTTCGTAGACGGTAAGATCGTCCAGTAAGTGGTACTGCTGAAACACGAAGCCGATCTGATCGTTTCGCAGCGTGGCCCGCTCTTTTGGCTTCAAATGATGTACTGCCGTTTCGGCCAGGGAATATTCCCCCTCCCAGCCGTGATCGTGCATTCCGAGGATGTGCAACAGCGTCGATTTCCCTGCGCCAGACGGTCCCATGACCGAGACGAACTCGCCCTCGGCGATGTCCAGATTGATGTCGCGCAGGACGTAGAAGAACTTCTCCTTTCCCAAGGGATATCTGCGTTCGAGGTTTTTAAGTTTGATCATACTTTTTATTCGCCACGTAGTGCCTGGACTGGATCAACCCGGGTGGCGCGTCTGGCGGGCAACCATGTGGCAACGAGCGCGGCGGTGGTCATTACTAATGCAGCGACGGTGAATGCGATCGGATCGAGGGCATGAACTCCATACAGGAGTCCGCTTAGAATTTTTGCTATAGCCACCGCAAGCAGCAGGCCAATGATGACTCCACTGAACAGCATGACGAAACCTTCCCGCATGATCATTCGCAACACCGCTCCGGCCTGAGCACCCAGCGCTATTCGGATTCCAATTTCGCGCGTACGTCGAGCGACCGAGTAAGCTTTGACTCCATAAAGACCAACGACAGCGAGACCGAGGGCCAGTATGCCGAAGACCGAGAACAACGCCGCGCCAGAGCGTACAAGCCAGAGGTCGAGGTTCGAATCGAGATGTTGCGCGAACGTCTGCAGCGAAAGGATCGGGATCGCTGGATCAACATCGCGCACGGTGCGTCGTATCAAATCGGCTGCGGCGGCTTCACTTCCGGACGCGAGCGAACGAAACCGAACAAAAAAGGAAACGTCATTTTGGAATCCACGTGCAAAAGGCAGGTAAATTCCCCCGACCGGCTCCTGTTCGAAGAGCGCGTGGCGCGTCGCAGGCACGATGCCAACTATTTCGATCGTATCTCCCTGCTCCTTCGCTTCACTCACATCCGCGCTCCGTCCCACGTGGGCACGTTCGCTATCGGCCGCCGGCGCATTTCCGACTGCATACTGAATCCGTTGTCCGAGCGCATCACCATCCGGCCAGAGCTTCTTTGCCAGAACTTCATCAATAATCGCAACCTTCGGACCAGGTTGGGTCGCCTCCGATTCGGTGAACACGCGACCCTGAACCACTGGCAGTCCAATGGTTGAAAAATAATCTGCGCCGACGCTGTTCCACGCTACCTCGAAAGCGAGGCCTTCTGCAGCGGTCGCCGGTTTAGCATCAGGAGCGACGTGGGCGCCAGCCCGTTGCACTTTTCTAGTTAGCTCAAACATCCCGAAGGGAACTATTGAAGAGATGCTCGCGTGTTCCACGCCTGGCAACGCCGCCAGTCTCTCGTTCAAGTTGTGATAAAGGTCTTGCGCACGCTGCGGTCCATAACCAGCGAGGCTCGCATCGACTTCGAGAATGTAGCTCGCGCCGGGCCTTAATCCCGTATCGACCGATGCTGCTTTCTCCGCACCACGAATGAACAACGCCGCAGCGGTGATGAGCGCAAGGGAGAAGGCGATTTGCACGACGACAAGCGGGTGGCGCGGCAAGATTTTCCAGCGCCGGCGCACCACATCTTCCCCGGCGTGTTCCTTCAGATCGGCTACCACCGCGGCACGCGAAATCTTCACCGCCGGCCCGAGTGCAAACATGAGCGTGCCAAGCAGGCAAAATCCGAACGTTGCCGCCAAAATCGCGGGGTTCGGTCCCGTCGACCATACGATATCGAGCGGCATCAGTTTGCGCATTGAACCAACCAGCAAATCAGACGACCAGAGTCCAAGGACGAGTCCACCCACGCCGCCGAGTACCGCCAGCACAAAGCCTTCTGTGAGAAGTTGGCGAACGATGCGCCAGCGATTGCCGCCCAACGCGAGGCGGATTGCGATTTCCTTGCGCCGCGCGGTACTGCGCGCCAGCAGCATGTTAGCGAGATTAAGGCACGCCACCAGTAGCACCACCACTGCCGTTCCGAGCAGCAACGGTGCGATGACTTTTATTCCGCCCTCGGCCGCAGGGTTGTTACTTACCGAATTGCGCGACACTGGCGCCGTTATGAACGTTTGATTCTTTTGCTCAACCGGATAGGCCCTTTCCAAATTGGCCGCGAGGCCTTTCAGCGCCGGCTCCGCCGCGGCCGAAGTCATACCGGGTTTAAGGCGACCCATGATGCGCAGTTGCGTTCCTTTTCGATCGTCAATCGTCGCTTTGTTTTCCGACAGAAAATCATTCGCGACCTGATCGTAAACACTCATCGGCAACCAGACTTCCGGCGAAAGAATTTGCATCGTGCCAACGAAACCCTTCGGCGTAATTCCTACGATGGTGAACGAACGACCGTTGATGAGCAGTCGCGAGCCGAGCAGGTTTGGATCGAGATCGTGCTTCTGCCAGTAACTGTAACTGACGATCGCGACCGGCGTCTTGTGGCCGGGCGTTTCCTCTTCCGGCAGGAATGCACGCCCGCGCGCCAACGGAACGCCCAGGACGGAGAAATAGTTCGAGGTCACGATGGCAGCGAACGCGCGCCGCGTATCGCCTTTCTGGCCGATGCCGATCAATGCAAGATTGAAAGCCATTACGTCGGTGAACACTGTGTTCTGCTCGCGAACGTCGAGATAAGTGGGATAGGAAAAACCGCGGAATTTCTTCGGATCCTTTTTGTCCTGAGAAAAAAGCTGCACCATTTCATGCGGCCTGGTGTAAGCCGGCGTGGCAAAGAAGAGCGTGTTCACCACGGTGAATACGGCGGTATTCACGCCAATGCCCAATGAGAGCACGATTACCGCTGCAATCGTAAACGCAGGCGCCTTGAAGAGTTGCCGGAACGCGAATTTAAGATCACGAATCATGGTCAGATGTTGTGTCCCAGGACGACCATTGGATCGGCCCTGGTCGCGCGGATCGCAGGGACATAACTTGCCCCCAAAGCAACGGCCCCGAGCAAAACCGTCACCAGCGCAAACGTGGTCGCATCGAACGCGCTTACGCTGTAGAGCAATGCTCGCAATGCATGTGTGCTCATCACGGCAACGATGAGGCCGATGATCGTTCCGGCGAAAATCAGCTTGAGCGACCGGGCGAGAACCAGTTTCAGAACGTCGCTTCGCTGCGCGCCGAGTGCCATGCGAACGCCGATTTCATGTGTGCGCTGAACAACCAGAAACGACATCACGCCGTAAATGCCGACGCTCGCGAGCAACACAGCAATTCCGGCGAAGACTCCGAGCAAAACGACCGATAGTCGTCGCGGTGCGACCGAATCGGCGACAACGTCCTCGAACGTGCGCACGTTTGCCACGGGTACCGCAGGATCGATCGCCTGCATTTCACGGTGGATCGCTGGAAGCAACGTTCGCGGGTCCTGGTTACTCCGCACGACGTAGATCGTCGTGAAGTACGCGCTCTGAGCGAAGGAAACGTACATTTCCGGTTTCGGATCGACGTCCAACCCGAAATGGCGCATGTCACCGACAATTCCTACAATCGTGATCCACTGCGGGTTGTCCGACATTCCGCCCATCACGATCCGTTTGCCCAGCGCATCTTCGTTAGGCCAAAATTTCTTCGCAAAGGCCTGATTGACGATAATGACCGGCGGCGCATCTGTTTTGTCCGCGTCAGTAAAAAACCGTCCTTTGATTAAAGGTGTCTGGAGTGCGCGGAAGTAATCCGGGGAAACCTCTCGGATTTCTTCGTCAGGACTCGGGCTCTTATCGTTTTTAGCACGGCCTTCGATCGCAAATGAAGAATCACTATTGGTCCCAGCGAGCGGGAGAATAGTGCTGAACCCCGCCGCCTGCACACCGGGCAGGGCAGCAATCCGACGTTGCGCTTCGTTGTTGAAGCGGACAATCGCTGCACTGTCGGGATACTGTATTTTGGGCAGCGAAATCTCGAACGTGACCACGCCTTGCGGGTTGAAACCCGGATTGACGTTTTGCAAGCGCGCAAAACTCTTGATCAAGAGCCCGGCACCGCTGAGCAGAACCAACGCAAGCGCAACCTCAGCGATAACGAGTCCATTCCGCAGACGATTTCGCCGACCGCCGCCGGTCGAACCCCGGCTGCCCTCCTTGAGTGCCTCAGTGAGTTCCGGTCGCGCGCTGGCAAGGCCGGGAGCGAGACCGAAAATGATTCCCGTGCCGACGCAAACCACCAGCGTCACACCCAACACAACGAGGTCGACGTTCACTTCCCGGAGCCGCGGCACGGTTTGCGCGCCGATTGTTTTCAACAACTCGACACCCCACAATGCCAGGACAATGCCTGCCGCGCCGCCGATCAGCGCCAGCAACACGCTTTCAGTGAAAACCTGTTTCAACAATCGCAGGCGACCGGCACCGAGCGCGACACGAATTGCGATTTCGCGTTCACGCGCAGCTGCGCGCGCGAGCAACATGGTGGTGAGGTTGGCGCACGCGATCAGCACAACAAGAAAGACAGCTCCAAGCAGGATCAGCAGCGCCGGGCGCATTCCCCCTATAGCTAACTCCTGTAAAAGAAACACGTCGCCGCCGAAACTATTGTCCTGGCTATAATTGTCCGGGTGTTCGCGCCGCATCTGCGTATTGATGGTTTCGATCTCCGCCTGCGCTTGTGCCAGTGAGCTTCCCGACGCCAGGCGCCCGACAATGAAGAAACTTCGCGAGTAGCGGGCTTTCATCTGGTCATCGGTGAACGCCAGTGGTTTCCAGATTTCGGCGCGCCCGCCGAATTGCCCGCCGTTGCCGAGATTGAAAAGCTGGAGCGGAAAATCGAAGCTCGCCGGCATCACCCCGACCACAGTGGAGTTCTTGCCGTTGAGAAGAAGTTTCGTCCCAATGATCTGTGGGTCGCTGTTGAAACGGCGTTGCCACAATCGCGCGCTAATGATCACGACATCGTCGCGACCGGGCACGCATTCCTCCGGCTGGAAAAACCGGCCTTTGATCGGTGAAACACCGAGCAGAGGCAACACGCCTGCCGTGACAAGCGCACTCGGAATACGTTCCGGTTTATCCTCGCCCGCGAGATTGAAATTTGTGAAACCGAATGCTCCGAGCTTTTCAAAACTGTGCGTGCGCGCTTCGTAATCCTTGAATTCAGGCGGCGAGACCGGAATCCGCTCGAGATTTTGAGATTTGAAATGCTGAAGAAGCAGGACGAGCTGCTGCGGCTCTCGATAGGGCAACGGCCGAATCAACAAACCATTGACCAAACTCAGCACAGCGGTTGTCGCACCGATAGCGAGCGCAATGGTGATAACGGCAATGGTTGTAAAGGCCGGCTGTTTGAACAGTTGGCGCCAAGCAAATCGAATGTCTTTAAGCATGAAAAGAGCCGGTTAATTCATTGTTCGCGCAAGGCTTGGACGGGATCGATGCGTGTCGCGCGCCAGGCGGGCAAAAAACATGCAGCTAGTGAAGCGACCGTGATCAATGCGAATGCTGTTCCAAACGCGAGCGGATCGTGTGGACTCACTTTGTAGAGCAGATTGCCCATCAATCGCGTCAGAACCAGGGCGGCGATGCCGCCGAAAACAATTCCCACCGCGGTCAATTGCAGACCGCGTGAAACAACGAGCCTCAAAAGATCTCTCGCGTTAGCACCGAGGGCCATTCGTAATCCGAGCTCGCGTGTGCTTTGCGAAACGAAATAAGACATGACCGCATACAGACCTATGGCCGCCAGAAGTAAGGCCATTGCTCCAAATATTGCGACCAACGTGGCAGCGAGCCGCTGCGTGTAACCCTTCCTGTCCACTTGTTCCCCCACGCGAAACGGAGCAATTGGAGCGAGATTCGGATCCAAGGCATGCACTTCCTGTGCGAGGGCGGTCCTGATCGCCCCCGGAGTTTCGCGCGTCCGCATAAGAAGGACATTACTTTCCAGGAAATTCTGTCGCACCGGCACATAGAAGAATGTCCTCGGCAGTTCGACCTTGTTTTCGTACTTCACGTTCTTGGCCACGCCGACAATTTGCAGCCAACGATCCTTAACTTTAAACCGCCGCCCGATCGGATCCTGTCCCGGCCAGTACTTTGCCGCCATCGTTTCATTAACAATCGCAACAGGCACTGCTTTCTCGTCATCGGTGCGTCGGAACTCGCGGCCGGCTACAATTGGAATACCTAACGTCTTGAAGTAGTCCTCACCTGCTTCGAGGTAGGATGAATTTAATTGCTCATCGGGCCCGGGTTGATAGCCGTCGATCGCCAGCGGTGCGGAAGAGAAGTTGGCATAACTAAACGGTGTTAACCGCGATAGAGTTGCCAATTCGACACCGGGAATTTCGCGTACACGATCGAGTAACTGGGTATCGAAGGCTTTTGCGCGTTCTAAGTTGTACCCAGCCGAGGCCAAATCCGCGCCGGAGACGATCACATCGGTGGAGAAACCTGGACTAGTCTGCTGCATTCGCTGCAGGCTTTGCAAGAGCAAGCCTGTGCCAGCGAGCAGAACAAAGCTGAGCGAAACCTGAACGAGCACCAGCGCGGAACGCAATCGCGAACGGCTGCTACCTGCGACTATTCCTCCGCCGTCGGTTTTGAGAGCGCCTGAAAGATCGACATGACTGGCATGAATCGCAGGCATGAGCGCAAAGAGCATTGTCGCGCCGATACAGATAGCCACACTCAAACCGAGTACACGCCAGTCGATTCGCCCGGGTAAATCAATGACGACTCCTGCGGCGGGCGAAGGGAACGAAAGCACCAGCGCATTGCGGCACCAACAAGCAACAGCGATTCCACCAATCGCCGCTATCACTGAAAGGATCAATCCTTCGGTGAAAAGCTGTTTAATTAACCGGCGTCGCCCCGCGCCAAGAGCCAGACGCATCGTCATCTCGTGCCGCCGTAACAGTGATCGCGCAAGCAGCAGGTTGCTTACGTTCGCGCACGCGATTAGCAGAACAAAAAACACCACTGCCATCGTGATGGCGAGCGTCGAAGTCATGTTGCCCGCCTGATTGAACGGCGTTCTCCACAACGGCGCGAGCGAGAGGTCGTGACCGCGGTTCGTTTCCGGATACTCCTTTTCCAGCCGTTGCGAAATTGCGTGAAGCTCGGCGTCCGCCTGCTGTCGCGTTACGCCAGGTTTGAGAAAAGCATAGCCTTCGATCCAACGCGCAGTGCGGTCTTCCAGCTTGTAACCGGTGTCGAAAGTCTCCTGCATCGAGACCGGAACCCAAAAACTGAAGGCATATCCGATGAAGGTGCCGTGAAATTTTTCCGGCGCGACGCCGATGATCGTGTGCTGAATCCCGTTGAGATATTGAGTTCGGCCGATGATATTCGGATCGCCGCCGTAACGATCCTTCCAGGTGTGATAACCGATCACCGTGACTGGATGCGCGTCGCGACCCTCACCTTCTTCCGGCCTGAAGCCGCGCCCTAGAACAGGCTTCACTCCGAGCGCGTCGAAATAATTCGCCGAGACAATTGCGCCCGACGCGCGTTCAGCCCGATCGCCAACGCTCAATGTTGTCCCGGTGATCTTATCAATGATGAACGATTCAAAGAGCGTCGACCTCTTTTCGTAATCGAGGAATTCGGGATACGAAAGTCCCGTGTATCCATTTTCGCCGCGCATGGTGGCGTTTAACGCAAACATACGGTCCTGGTGGGCGACCAAGGGATAGGGCCGGATCAAAATGCCTTCGATCCAACCAAGCACCGCGGCGTTAGTTCCTATACCGAGAGTGAGGCAAAGAATTGCCAGAATCGAAAAGCCCGGACTGCGCCGAAGCATCCGGAAACCGAAGCGAAGGTCTTGGAGAAACGTCTGCATTTTTCGCTTCGCGTGAAGGCTGGAATCTTATGCGGCCATGCGATCCTCGACGATCTGACCATCAAACAGGTGCACGGTACGATCTGCGTGCTGGGCGAAACGCTCATCGTGCGTGACCATGCAAATGGTGGCGCCACCCTGATGCAGTTCGCGAAGCAGATGCATCACCGCTTCGCCGTTGTGCGAATCGAGGTTTCCGGTTGGCTCGTCGGCGAGCAGAATCGCAGGCCTGCCGGCAAGCGCGCGTGCGACTGCAACGCGCTGTTGCTGACCACCGGAGAGTTGGCTCGGCAGATGTTTTGCCCGATGCGCCATGCCCACACGTTCCAGGGCTTCGGTCACCAGTGCCTTGCGGTCAGCGGCGCTGGTACCGCGATAGGTAAGCGGTAGTTCGACGTTTTCGAAAACCGTAAGGTCCCCGATCAAATTGAAGCTCTGGAAAATGAAACCGATTTCCCGATTGCGAACACGCGCGCGCTCCGCGAACGAAAGATTCGCGACCTCGTGACCTTTCAGTGAGTAGCTGCCGTCCGAAGGAGTATCGAGCAGGCCGAGAATCGAAAGCAGCGTTGTTTTGCCGCACCCTGACGGTCCAGCAATGGAAACGTATTCGCCTTCTCGAATGTCGAGATGAATTCCCGAGAGCGCGTGTGTCTCTACTTCGTCAGTGAGAAACACTTTGGTCACGCCGGTGAGATGAATCAATGGAGTAACACCGTTCCCGTTGAATGTTTTCGTTGGGTCTTCTGCGATTAGTTCAGTCGATTTCATGTTGTTCTTTTTGCTTTGATTGCTTCAAATCAGAAATCAGATTCAGAAATCACGACCTAATTCAGTCGAATCCGATCGTGCGCATCCCATGCACTGGTATCGGAAAGGATCACCTGATCCCCCGGTTGAAGACCGTCTAAAATCTGAATGGTGTTCACGGAGCTTTTGCCCAACTTCACTGGAGTACGCACAGCCTCCGAAGTGCCGCTGACGAGCTTAAACATGCCGACGGTGTTGTTTTCCTGTCCGAATGCCGGTCGCCCCACGTAAATCACGTCATCGAGATGTTCGAGCTCAATGGTCCCATCAACGCTGAGATCGGGCCGCGCACCTTTCGGCAACGCTTCATCAAAAGCGACGTCAACCGTCACAGTCCCCTGCTCCACTGCAGGGTCGACGCGCGTCACGTGGCCTTTTGCCACGCCGTTCCGAGTATCGATAGTGGCTTTCTGCCCAACCTGAATGTCCTTTGCCTGGGTCTCGGCAATTTTGATCTGCGCTTTCAGCTTCGTCGGGTCTGCGACGCGCGCGAGGTTATCACCGACTTTCATTCGCTGCCCGATTTGTACAGGGAGTTGCTGCAGAACACCCGACATGCCGGCACGCACATGCAACGCTTCGACCTGGTCAGCCTTCAACTTGGCAAGTTGCTTGGCCTGATCGACCGCTGCCTGCTTGGACGCTAACTGCGGATCAATCGATTCGTGCGCAAACTTCAGCCGCTTCTGTTCAATATCGTTCCGATTCTCCAACTCGGCTTCTTTCACCTTGGACGTCTTGTACTGCAGCTCGGCTATCAGACCGTTTTTTGCCAATTGATCGTTGGTCTCACGCTCCATTTTTGCCTGCTCGTAGTCCGACTTCGCTTTCGCCGTAACTGCTTCCTGGTCGAGCAACCCGCGCTGCAGGGTAGCGCGCAAAGTAGTCAGCTCCGCTTCTGCAGCGGTCGCCTGCAGTTCGGCGTCATGCGCGGCCTGTTGCAGTTCCGGACTGGTTAGTTCCAAAATCACGGAGTCCGGGTCCACATGGGTGCCGGGCCAGATGTTTATCTTTTCAACTCGACCTTCAGTATTTGCAGGAATCCAACGAATGTCTTCCGGCACGAGAGTCCCGAGGCCGCGCACCTGACGCACCATCGGACCACGCTTGACGGTGTCGATCCATACCGTCGAGCGATCCACGCTCGGCACCGCGGGTTTCAGTCGTGAAATTGCGACCGTCGCCAGGATCAAACCGAGCACGGAAGCAGCAATAATTATGATACGCCGCTTTCTCTTCTTCGCTGCAATCCCAGTGCGCGGCACATCCATCGACGAGAGACTCGGCGCGAACCCGGCGGGGCGCACAACCTTTGCTTCTGTTGGTTTTCGTTCTGGAATCACAGTCTCGTTAGGATTAGAGGAGCGGGAGAGCGCTAATGAGGTGAGCCACCGCGGAAATGCCGGCCATGATCGGCACCATTGCCCCCAGGATAAGTGAGCCGAACACAGCCGCGTCGGTCGTAAACTCGCGGTTCGCTTCAGCATCGAAATAATCCCTGCTGATGTCGCGCAACGAGTTGGACCTTTTAACGCACGGCGTGCTCGAACCTTTGAGCATCGGCGCGTGATAACAATAGTCGACGAGCGGGAACTTCTGCGCGCTCGGTCGCATGTTTATGGATGGTTTCATTATTTATTTCCTCCTTTAATGAGAAGCAGTTGGCGTGTTTGCTGGATTCAAAAACTTTTTTTTGATATTGCGACAAACCATAATCGTGAACTCCCCTGGCCTATCGCAACGCTCATGCCACCGAATGAAACAAAGTCATAAGTCACTGATATTCAGTGGCTAAAATTTTATGGATCCCGCGTGGAGAGTTAGGAGAGCGATCCGCTTCCGGGACTGCACTGTCCCAAGTTTGGGACTCAATTTAGAGCGCGAACAGTCGCCACTTTGAAAGCATTCTCGCGGGCGCGGGATCGCCGCACTCCAGGATTATTTGGGCAGACGGAGCAACGCTCGCGCACCCTGGCGATCCACCCGGTTCGTGAGCACCAGCGTTCCGTCATGCGCTTCAGCGATTTGTTGGCTCAATGGCAGACCGATCCCCGAACCGGCAGGTTTTGTAGTAAAGAACGGAACGAAAAGATTGGTCGGGTTCATGATGCCTGGCCCTTCGTCCTCCACAAAAATCTCAACAGAACTTCCTTTTTCACGCCATCTGAGCGCAACCGTTCCATGTGTTTCAAGCGCAGCGTCAACGGCGTTGTGCACCAGATTAATCAACGCTTGCTCAATCTGTGCCGCGTCGGCACGGATTATTGTTTTCGAGCTTGGCAGGATTTGCACCTTGAGCCGTGGCTCCAAATCGACCACACGCTGCACGAGCTGGGCGAGATCGACTTCTTGTTTTTGCGGTGGCGGAAGCTTTGTGAGTCGGGTGTAGGCTTGCAGGAAACGGCTGAGCGAATCGGCCCGCGATGCGATCGAATTCAATCCCGAGCTCGCGTCGTCTTTCCAATCCGATGGGAGCGGATCCCGTCGCAGCAGCGATTCCAGGCTGGCGGCAAGGGACTTAATGGGAGCCAGCGAGTTGTTCATCTCATGACCCAGCACGCGCACCAGCCGCTGCCATGCACGACGTTCTTCCTCGCGCAGGGTGCGACTGAGATCCGTCAAAACCAGTAATTCGTGCGGCAAACCTTGTTCGCGAAACGTGCTCCGACGAATGCCCCAGCGGCCCGACGCCCCGGGGAAATTCAACGTCAGCGGTTCGTCATCGTCTGCACTAAAGCATGCGTGCAGTCCAAGTTCCTGCGCAGTTCTCCCTAACAACTTGTCCATCGGTTTACCGAGCAAAGTTTCGCCGGCGCGATTGATCAGGCGCAGCCGTCGTTCGGGGTCGAACGTAAAGATGGCCACATCGATTTCGCTCATGATCGTGCGCAACAGCGCGGTGGCTTCGAACGCGCCAAGCCGCTGTTGACGTAATGTTTCGCCGAGTGAATTGACCTCGAGGAGGACTTCGCCCAATGCACTATCTCCGCGCGCGCCCCTCGCACGAATTGAATAGTCTCCCTCACGCAAAGCTGCCAGCAGGTTAGAGAGGGTTTGCAGTGGGCGAACGGTGTGTTCGCGCATGCTCCAAGTGAAAGCAGCGAAGCAACCAACCATCAAGATGGTAAGGGTCCATTGTACTTTCGGTGTATGATCGCCGAACCAAAGAAGCGCAAACGCGATAACGACTGCAGGGGCGACTGCGACAAAGGTAAGCCAGGTAATCTTCCCTTCGTAGGAAAAACGGGATGCTCTTTTCGTCTTGCGAGTCATTTGCCCGCCGTATTGGCAGGCGTGCCGCCTGCAAAAACAAAGAATCCGCAGCCGACACCGCTGCCTCTATAATTCATAATCCATATTGCTGGAGACGCCGGTAAAACGCGCTCCTGCTCAAGCCCAGCGCTTCCGCCGCCTTGCGCGCGTTGCCGTCATTTCGGGCCAGTGCTTTTTTGATCAAAAACGCTTCGACCTCTTCGAGACTCATTTCCTCGACGTTGCGCGATTCACCGCCACCGGCCGTTAGGCCAAGATCGGCTGCGCGAACCTGCCGGTCCTGCGTCATCAGCACCGCCCGCTCGATGATGTGATCGAGCTCGCGGATGTTTCCTGGAAACCGATGCTGCAGCAAACGCTCTCGTGCCGCTTCATCGAAACCGCTGACGTGTTTCCGGTAACGCTCTGCGTGCTGACTCAGAAAGCTGTTCGCCAGCGGCATGATGTCCTCGCGACGATCGCGTAAAGGCGGCAATTCGATTTGAATCGTGTTAAGGCGGAAAAGCAGGTCCTGCCGAAAACGGCCCGCTCCGATTTCGTTCTCCAGATTTGCGTTGGTGGCAGAGATGATGCGCACATTTGCATGGAGAGTTTTGGATGAACCAACTCTCTCGAAATCGCCTGTCTCGATCACTCGCAAAAGTTTTGCCTGTTGGGCGAGCGGAATATTTGCGATCTCGTCCATGAACAACGTGCTCTCATCGGCAAGCTCGAAGCGCCCAGCGCGGTCAGTCTTTGCATCAGTAAAAGCGCCTTTCACGTGTCCGAACAATTCGCTTTCAAAAAGAGTCTCAGATAATCCGCCCATGTTGACTGTGATCATCGTCCGCGTCGCTCGCGGCGAGAGGGCGTGAATCGCGCGTGCAATCAAACTCTTCCCCGTTCCGTTTTCGCCGGTAATCAGAACGTTCGCTTCGGATGGCGCGACCCGTGAAATCATTTCGATCACTGGCCGCATCGCGGGCGATTGGGCGATCAAATCGGGCATGGTGCCGCGGAGCATTTCGTTTTCCGCTTCAAGCTGACGCTCGCGACGGAGCGCCGCGGCGAGCTCGATCTGCGTCCTTACGATCGCCAGCAATCGCTGGTTTTCCCACGGCTTGGTCACGAAATCGCGCGCGCCGTGTTTCATGGCATCGACGGCCAGTTCGATCGTTGCCCAGGCCGTCATCACCACAATCGGCAATGTGCTGTCGATCTCCTGAATCCTTGAAATCGCTGACAAGCCTTCCTGGCCCGACGTCGTATCGCGTGTGTAATTCAAATCCATCAGCAGCAGTGCATACTCTTTCTTCTCCAGTGCGTGAAAGACGCCTGCCAGCGAGGTGACCCCTTCCGTCTGGTAACCTTCGCTCTTGAGCAGGATCCGCAGTGCTTCGAGCACATCCCGTTGATCATCCGCAAGAAGAATTCGAGCCATGTGAAATTCGTTGCTAACCCAGGGCTCCAAAGGCGAGACCGAGACCATAAGTCACTACAGCAACGATTATGCCAATCCAAGTCATCTCCAGACCGGATGCCCACCACGAACGGATGGTGATGAGCGATTTCAATGCGCCGACGGCAAAATGCGCAACGAGACTGATCCCGAAGGAGGCAATAACCGCGTCGAGACCGCCCGAAAAGAAAAATGGAATAATCGGAATGAATGCGCCAACTGCGGTGGAAATGCCGGCTGAGAATGCCGCAGTCCAGTGGTTCGGAAACCGATGCTCGGAAAGGCCGAGTTCGCTTTGCGCCATCGCCTGCACGAATTGCTCGGGCTGTTGGGCAAGCCGCTCCGCCATTTTTTGCGATTCTTCGGGAGTGAATCCCTGCAGTTGATAGAAAAGCGACATTTCCTCGATTTCTTCCTCGGGATTTTCTTCAACCTCTGCGCGCTCGCGCGAGATCTCGGCTTCATAAACCTCCGCTTCACTTTTCGCGGCGAGATAGGCGCCTGCGCCCATGGACAGCGTGGAAGCAAGCATGCCCGCGAGCCCGGAGATCAAAATGTAATGTTGCTGGTTGTTCGTCGCGCCGGCCACGCCGGAGACAATCCCAAAGACTGCGCCAAGCCCGTCGTTTGCGCCGTAGATCGCGTCGGCCACCCAACTGCCCCCGCGCCCGTGCCACCGTTCGCGCTTGAGAATTTTGTCGAGCGCCGTGCGTGGACTAACCGGGGGCGCCATCGCGCTTAGCACGCGCGCATGAGCTTTTTCTTCGATCGCGCTTTTTCGCAGAAACTCCTGAAGATCGCTTTCGCCTGCGAACGCCCGCTCGGCTTGATCGTGAAACGCCGCTTCCTGCTTTTCTTCCGTGGCCTCCATCCGCCGAATTGCGATTTCTGCTCCGGCGATCTTGTTCCACCAACGATTTAGCCGACGTGCAAGAGTGTCCTTGTAAACGGGCCGCTCTGCGCCGAGGTCAACCAGCTTTTTCTCCCAACGGTCCGCGTGGCGCTCTTCCGCTTCAGCCATGCGCAGCAGAACGCTTCTGCGTTTGTCGTCTTCTTCGCGCCCGGCTAAATCTCGATACGTTTGTGCCGTCTCGAACTCCGCCTGCCAGTTGCGTCTCGCCACTTCAATCGTTTGCCGGCGATCTTTTGGGTTGTTGGCCACAACAGGATTAAAGCGCAAGGAGCGGCGGCTTCCAAGCCGCCGCACAAATTCCGGGGAGGGCACGCGCCTCGTCTGCGCTCCTGAGAATGATCGGGTCGCCCAATTCAATCCGCGGGCTCGAGCGCGGCACTTAGATCTGGCTCGGCTCGCCCCCGTAACTGTTGGGCAGTAATAATAAGAGCCACCGAACCGATGATGAGAGCGGCAGCAACAAACGTGCGCACAGTCAACGTTTCGCCCGCAAAGAAAGTGCCCAGCAAGACGGCGACAATCGGATTCACATACGCATAAGTCGCGACCTTCGCGGGATCACAATGGCGCAGCAGCCAAATATAAGCGGTGTATCCGACGACAGCCCCGATGATCACCAGATAAATGAACGAAACGAATGATAAGACCGAAATAGAACCAGGATGAAAGTGCGGCAGTTCGCCGGTAACGACGCCCGCCAACAGGAGCAGGATTCCGCCACAGATCATTTGTTGAGCGGCAGTGAGAAAGGGCGACGGCGCGTGCTTTGTCCCGCGAGAGTACAGCGATCCCGCAGACCAAATGAAACTTGTGACGAGCAGGATCGATATTCCAATCACGGGATTTCGTCCTCCCGCCGAGTGAAGATGCAGACCCGGCCCGAACAAAACTCCGACGCCAACAAAGCCTCCGGCGAGCCCCATCCACATGATCGGCGTCGGTCGCCGCGTCGTTCCAGTCATCCAGCCCAACAACACGATGTAAATGGGCACAATCGCCACGACCAGCGCTGCCAAACCGGAGTCGATATATTGTTCTGAGATCGTTACGCCGCCATTGCCGCCGAGCAGCAAACAGGCACCGATGATCAATGAGGTGCGCCAGTTAGCCCAGGTCGATTTACCGATGCCCTGAAACCAGGCAATCGCGTACATGATCAGGCCCGCAAATATAAATCGGGTCCCCGCCATCAGAAACGGCGGAATTGTTTCGATGGAGAACCGGATGCCGAGATATGTAGAGCCCCAGATCAGGTACAACGCGACGAAAGCCACGATGACGAGGGTTTTCTTCGGCACGGCCATGAAGCCATGACCATCCCGTATTCGCGGAATGGAGCAAACGTCAGACGTTAACTCGCCAACCCCGGAAGGATCGAAATGGGTGGCGGGAAGTTTTTACGAAAAAATTCCGCGTCCCTCGCCCAGGCAACGCCTTGGTCGAGCAGTTCGATGCTCGCCGACGGA
>JBLMXD010000255.1:0-10467 GCA_050257575.1 Alphaproteobacteria bacterium
ATGAGTTTGGTCATAGTGGAACCTGAGACAGCCGCCCTCGCGTCGCCGTTCAATCTCGAAATTGTTTGGCATCTTCCCGGCAGTCACGTATCACTCATCACTTGAAAATCGAAGCCCGGGAGGAAATCTGGCCCCTCCAACATCCATTTCGAATTTCGCGGGGTAGCCGCAATGAGGCGCAAGTCGTGGTCGTTACGATTTCGGATGGCGAGCATGTCGGACGCGGCGAGTGCGTGCCGATCAAACGCTACAATCAAAGTGTCGCCTCTGTCTTAGCACAGATCGAATCGATTCAGGCCATCGGCGATTTGAATCGAGATAGATTGGCACAATTGCTCCCACCCGGTGCAGCGAGGAATGCGCTGGACTGTGCGTTATGGGACTTGGAGGCGAAACGCTCCGGCAAACGCGTTTGGGAGCTGGCAAACATTCCTAGTCTCGACGAAGTCGTGACGTCGTTCACAATCAGTCTGGACACGCAAGAGAAAATGTCGGAGGCCGCTGCGGCAGCAGCCAAATTGCCTATTCTCAAGTTGAAACTTGGCGGCGACGAACCCGACCTTGCGCGTGTGCAAGCTGTCCGCGCCGCGGCGCCGAAGACGCGTCTGCTCATCGACGCCAACGAATCGTGGTCTCCGCAGCATTATCAAAGCATCGTCCCGGCACTGAGCGAACTGGGAGTCGAGCTGATTGAACAACCATTCCCCGCTGCCAACGACGATGTGCTTCAAAATTTCCATCATCCGATCCCGGTCTGTGCCGACGAAAGTTGTCACACCACCGCCGATCTTCCTCGTCTCGAGAATCGCTACGAAGCAATAAACGTGAAGCTCGATAAAACCGGTGGTTTAACCGAGGCCCTCCGTTTGTGCGCGCTCGCTCGCGAAAACGGCTTCAAGCTGCTGATAGGCTGCATGGTTTGCACCTCGCTAAGCATCGCTCCCGCGCGCCTCCTCGCTAGCAACGCCGACTGGGTTGATCTCGACGGTCCCCTGCTCCTCGCCCGCGATCGCGAGCACGGACTCGCTTACCGGGACGGAAAAATCGGAATGCCGCCCCTGGAACTGTGGGGCTGATAGCGCTACTTCTGAGTGACCGAGGACACCCGAAGAACGCGAATAGTCGCCGGACTGCCGTTGCGATGAATGTTTCTTTTGTCAACGTCGAACTCGATCGTCGACGCTGTTGTAAGCGTGCCACCACCGTTTTCCTGATACTCGACCTTGTAATGATTGCCTTTCGATTCGATTACTCGGTAGCGCATAAATCCGCCCGTATCCGGCGTCGAGTAACTTAACCATTCGCCGTCTTGCTTCAGCCCGTCTTCGTTGAACTCATTCCCATTCGCCTCCACTGCATCCAGATTGATTTCTGTTACGACCGGACTCTCTGTATCCGAAAGCCAGCACTCAATCATGTTGAAAACTTTTGGGTGAATCCTCAGCGCAGATGTTTCCGCTGCAGGCACGTCGGCAGGCGTCGAAGCAGGCTCAGGAGCCTTGTTACCACCAATCGGGCGAAGCGATTGAACGATCTTCGCGAACTCCGCGAGCGTAACTCCGGTTGCGGAAAATCCATGAAACCTGCCCAGGACAGGATGCGAGCCCGGGCCTTTCGCCGTTTCCGCGATCATGTTCGGGTCGCTCAGCCAGTTCGCAATGATCTCGTCCTTTCGGCCGTCTTTGCCCTTGGGGCGATAGATCAAATACATCGGCCCCAGAGGCGATTTGATCTCAGTCTCTTCCGAATTCTCCTCGTCAGACATTAGGTTGCGGTCGCCAACACCCTCCCGCGCCGACTCGATGGTGAATGTGCCGCTCCACCCATTTGAATATTCAATTGAGTAAAGCGGCAAGGGATGATTCTTATCTTCGTAATCCTGAATTTGGTCGTATGTGATCTCGACATTTTTCAATCGAAATCCCTTGGGTAGATAGAACGGAACATAACAAGTGATCTCCAATTGCTTCAGGTCGTCCAGAGTCGCTGCGAAAGAACGCAAATCGAGGAATGGAACCAGGAACACGCCCACTATCAGCCACGAAAACAATCGCGGAATACCAGCGCGACTTATCACGTTACCAGTCTGACCGAGACTATTGTTTTGTCGAGATCGAACGTGCGCTGACCCTCTACGGAACGCGGACGGCTTCCTTACAGAGGAATTCGGGCGGGACCATTTTCATTGCAAAATTACTCTACAGACTCGACTCGTCATTGCGGTAGTATCTGCAGCCGAAATGAACGAGCATGCAGAGGACATCGCTTCCGGTTTGCCATCGGACCTGGATTCGCTGCCACGCCTTCGAGGATTTCGGTTGCGCGGCATAGCGATGACACGACGGGAAACGTTCTTCGACGCAGGCTTTGCCTTCGCAATCACTATGCTCGAAGCGGCTGGATTTATTTTTCCATGGTCATCTTGGTACCGTTACACAGTGCCCTCTCGAAAAGAAAACCGAAATTGGAAGCGTCATGATTGCGTTGGTTGCGTTCCTGTTCCCGGTATGGCCGGAATTTAACCCTCTCTGAAGCCACGAATTTTCATCCTGACGTTGCTCACGATGATCGCATTCGCGAGCAACTCGCTCCTTTGCCGCGCGGCGCTCAAGCAGACTCGCATCGACGCTGCGAGTTTCACCCTTGTCCGCATCGTCTCTGGAGCAGCAGCTCTTTGGATGATCGTGGAGGGTCGCAAAAGATTCACACGCCATCGACAAGGCTTAGCTAACACTCAATCACCTTCGCACGTCCGGTGGATCGAACCCGGAAACTGGACTTCTGCATTTGCGCTCTTCGTTTATGCCGCGTTTTTCTCGTTCGCCTACAACACACTGTCCGCAGGAACGGGAGCGTTGCTCCTGTTCGGAGCGGTCCAAGCGACAATGATTTTCTGGGGCTTGCGCAGAGGCGAACAGATGGACGCAATCCAAATCGCCGGCCTCGTTGTTGCGATGACCGGGCTGATTGTGCTGGTGTTTCCCGGTCTTTCCGCGCCGCCGCTGGTTGGTTCGCTGCTCATGATCGGCGCCGGCGTGGCGTGGGGCGTTTACTCTTTGCGCGGAGCAACTGCGGGCGATGCCATCGCCGCCACGGCAGGAAATTTTCTCCGGGCCATTCCTTTCGCCATTTTGACCAGCCTTGGCGCGATAAGGTCGACACACCTCAATTCGTTAGGCCTTATTTATGCCATCACCTCAGGAGCGGTTACGTCCGGGCTTGGTTACGTGATTTGGTATATCGCTTTGCCCAGCCTGAAAGCCACGAGCGCGGCGACCGTTCAGTTGAGTGTGCCCGTGCTCGCGGCGACCGGAGGGATTCTCTTCCTCCACGAATCGATCACGGTGCGCTACGTGTCGGCGTCGCTCGCCGTTCTGGGCGGAATCTTCCTGGTCATTATCGAAAAACGGCAGCCGACATAGTTTAAACGCGAATCCCTCGTAAAATTGCTTTCACGTATTTAACTATCGTGCTTTCCCTCTAGCGATTGTTTCAAGTCGAGAAGCGGTTGTTTGGTTATTCCGATCAGGCCCTGTCGCGGCGCGTCGAGATCGGAGATGAGCGTAACGACTATTGCCACCAAAAGAGGTAGAAGAACCGTCGCGAAACCGCTCCTCGCTTTGGCAGTGCCGGCAGCGTAGCCGGTGACATAACAACCAACACCTGAGACAAAGAGCACGAGCAGCCACGCCGGGCCCGGTACGTGCGACCGCAGCGCGTGCAGACGGGAAGCATCCAAATCAATCGTCTCGTTCAACGAAGTGATGAATGTCGCAGTGACGGGCGAAGGAGATTCCCTCGCCGCAACTACCAGATGTTCCCAAAGCTCACGCTGCAACTTCCCGGACTGTTCCTCGAGCGCTTTCAATTTTGCCGGGCTCGTTTCGCGATCGTACAATGGAATTCGCACATCGATATAGCGCCGGAGTAAATCTTGCACCGCGTTCTTGCGTGCTTCCGGGAGAAATGAAGCGCGTAGATAGGTAGTACCGATTGCGTTCGCCTCTTCTAGGACCAGGTTGCGTCGGGAATCATAGCGTCCGAGCGCCATCGCGAAGGTAAAACCCAAAAGCAGGGCGAGCAGCCCGAGAACCGCACTTTGAATTCCCGTTATCTGACTCTTGCGTCCATCGGTGATCTCACCGTGTCGCAGTTGAGCCATCCGAAAGCCCACTTCCGACAAAACGAGGAGAAGGAGCGAAATGATGAGAATGACCCGCCACTCGCTTGTAAAGACACGAACCAGGACTTCGTCGATCATCGCAGTAGAAGCGACATTAACACTTTGGAGACATGCCTTGCCACATCTTTGAGAGCAAACCTGCTTAGAGCCGCCAAAATAATGACTTGCGTTTGACTGGTGAGAGTTACTTCACCGTTTTGATCTATCTTCGAAACTGCGTTAGTCCTGTTGTGCTTTTGTGATCGCGGCTTCGCGCTGAAGTTTTTCGCTCTCCTGTGCCGTGCCCTCTTTTTCGGTTTGTATTGGAGCTGGCGAAACTTGCCGGCCGGCTGATTGATTGAGCGGTCTTCGGGATAGATCGGGAATCGCCTGCGACGACGTTTTCCACGACCGCAATCTGGTCGTGGAGAAGGATCGGCGTCACCGACGCGTATCTGGTTGATCGCTCAGGTGGAATGTGGCTACAACCTTGTTACGACTGGAAAGCTCAAGAGAGTTCCCCCGAACGTGGAAGCCATCGACTGAGGCCAGCGCTTTCGAAAAATTGCTTTCCAGCTCCATCAACGAAGGAGGGCCCGCCATCTTTGTGCTGATCAACTGACCGACGGTAACGCTATCGTCATCGATCAAGGCGTAGCTCCCGGACAAGCGATTAACGCCCCCGAAAATCGAGAGCTTTCCGTGCTCGAACTTCATCGTGGGCGTCTTCTCCACCGTGACATCCTTACCGTTCAGCGTCTTTAGAAGCCATTCCTTGCCGGCGGCCTGGTTCGCCGCCGCCATATCGCAGGCTGCGACATGCCACAAATAGGTCTTGGTTGATTTTTCCTCAGACTTTGCCGCCGGTTTTTCTGCCTCAGCAGGCGGCGGGTAGATTGTCTTCCCCTCCTTGATCGTTTCCACCACCTTAATGTCTTTAATCGCCATCGGTTCCACTTTGAGCGGGTCTTTGTCGATGACCACGAGATCCGCGAGTTTACCCGGCTCGAGCGTTCCTTTGCTGTCCTGTTCGTTGTATTGTTCGGCGACCCAGATCGTCATCGCTTTCAAGCCTTCGTAAGGCGTCACCCGCTGTCCGGAACCGACCACCGACCCGTCGCGGGAGATGCGATTCACGGCCGACCATAACATCATCATTTGATCAAGCGGAGCGACAACGAAGTCCGTGTGGTTGGTGGGGCGCAAGCCAGCATCGATGGCATCGCGCATAGGACTGATGTACATGGCCTGCTCCTGGCCACGGTTATCGAGGTGTGCTTTTGCGAAGTAGAAGGTATGGAGCGTGTAAAACGAGGGCCGCACCTTGAATTTCACGAACGCCGGAATCTGGTCTTTGCGCAGGAATTGCGTGTGGATCGTCGTCACGTTCCATGGTCGGCTATAGTCACCCTGGCGGGCGAATTGGTAGGCTGTAAGAAAGGCATCGATCGCCGCGTCGCCATTGCAATGGGCAATGAGTGGCACTCCAAGGTCATAGACCTTCTTGAACATCTTGTTAGCGAGGTCCTGCGGAAAAGTCGGTTCACCTTTCCAATCTTTTTCACCGCCGGGCCCACCGGTAAGGTAAGGCGTGGTAAAAAAAGCAGTCCGCCCCTGAGGTGAACCGTCCAACGTGATCTTTACCCCGCCGATCTTGAAGCGGTTCTTGTATTTGCCCCATTCGGTCACCGGAATTTCGGACAAGACTTTGTCTACGTCTGTAATAAACGGGTAAGAAATGACGTCGATGATGTTCGCTCCGGCTTCGCTGGCGCGCTTTATCGTCTCGACCTGTGCCAGGTGTGTCGCTCCTTCCTGGGCGGTGGTAATCCCAGCTTCGGCGTACAGCAACTGACCGGCCCGGCTCCATTCGATTTCCTGCTGAGCGGTCATCGGCTCGGACTTCTCCATGACCGGCAGGAACGCCGTTTCCATGATGAGGCCCCAGGGTTCTTCGGTGCCCGGTTTGCGCACGATTACGCCGCCGAGCGGCGTCTTGCTCGCCGCGCTGAAGCCATATTTCTTAAGGGCGAGGCTGTTCATGACCGCGCCATGCATGGAAACATGGTCCACCCGGACCGGATTATCGGGGAACGCTTCATCGAGGTCGTCGCGATTGAGCAACCTGTCGTTAGGCATGACTGTGTCGTCATAACCGTACCCCATGATCATTGCGCCCTTGGGTGTCTTTCGTTCGCCGGCGTACCTCTTCAGTTCGGCGATGATACTGGGCACGTCCTTTCCGGGCCCAGACGGCGGAGGGTAGAGCTTGCACTGGTTAGCAACGAGGAGTGAATTGCTGTAATGGCTGTGTGCGTCGAGGAAGCTGGGGAGAAGCGCCCGGCCTTTGAGATCAACGACCTTGGTCGAGCCAGCCTTCATCGCAAACGCCTTATCCTTTGACCCGGCGAAGACGATCCGGCCTTTCCCGACTACGAGCGCCTCGACGTAACTCGGCTTTGCTCCAGCCATGGTAAGAATCGAACCGTTGTGATAAATCGTGTCCGCCCTCTCTGCGGCGAACATCTGCATTGAGAGAAGCATGCCGCAGAGCACGGTCCAAAACGGTGATTTCGGTTTCATGGTTAAGATGGTTTGTTTTCGCAGTTGGCCGTTTGGTGATTGTAAATATCCAGCCGAGTAAGGGACCTGACATATTAGTACTCGACCACCTTGTCCAGCTTGAGCACCCAGCCCGCTTCGCCCTTCTTCAGTTTGTATTGGAGCTGGCGGAACTTACCGGCCGGTTCCTTGACCAAAGGATCTTCGGGATAGTGAGTTCGACGTTCGCTAAACCAAGGCCTCTCTCATCTGCGGACAGCATGCCTGACAAATCATAGTCTTGCCTTTTTGCCCTACACCGCTGATTCGAATATAATCGACTCAGTTTTGACTCACTGAATCCGCGTAAAGGAGTGTTATGCCATTCGACAAATTTGAGGACGCTGCAGCGCTCGATAACAAGCGGCGGAAAGCCATGGCGAAATCGATCCGGGTCATCAGCGTTGAAGAGCTCAAGAAACTTGGCGCAGAGATGTTTGATGATCCTGATCGACCGTGGCGGAAAACCTTCTTTGAGTTTATCGCGGAGAACCCGGGCGCCACGTTCTATCACGCCGATACAGGCGAAGGAGTCGTTGTCGTTTACTCTCGCTACGGAGACAAAGGCTTGTGGTATCTGCCGGGCAGCGGCCTGGGACCATTGTCGGAAGGAGGCCGGCGGCTGATGAAAGAAGTGATCGCCGCAGGCCACTAAATACTGTCTGAACAGCGGTGTCCAATGTCGGCTCGGCACGCACATCTCTCCGGATGGCCCCGCCACGCGGCGACGCTCTTTGCCTGTGTGACCCGACCCCGAACTATCTGCAGTGGATTATTCCTGGTGCGTCTGTTCTATGCAAGCTTTCTGATCCCGTTACGCTACTTGTTCAACAGTTTCTTCTTCGCTGTGGCTAATTCCTTCAATTTGTCTTCGTCGACTTTGGGATATGCCAAATCCAAGTCGACCAGGGCCTCAATCACCGCCGCGGCCACCACGACGCGTGTAAACCATTTGTTGTCTGCCGGCACAACGTACCATGGCGCGTGTTTTGTCGCGGTCTGCTGTATCATTTCTTCGTACGCTTTCATGTAATCGTCCCAAAAATCTCGCTCGGCGGCGTCGTTGGACGAGAACTTCCAGTTCTTTGCAGGATCGTCGATGCGTTCGAGGAATCGTTTCTTCTGTTCCTTCTTCGAAACATGGAGAAAGAACTTCCGCACGATCACTCCGTTTCGCGCCAGATATTTTTCGAAGTTCCGGATGTCTTCGAAACGTTCTTCCCAGACGTTTTTGCCGACCAGCTTCGGCGGCAATTTTTGCTTCACCAAAAATTCGGGATGTACTCGGACGACGAGCACTTCTTCATAGTAGCTTCGATTGAAAATCCCTATGTGTCCCCGGTTTGGCAGACATTTCATGCAACGCCAGAGATAATCGTGGTCCAGGTCTTCTGCCGAAGGCGACTTGAATGAAAAAACCTGGCAACCTTGAGGATTCACGCCGGACATGACGTGCTTAATCGCGCCATCTTTGCCGGCCGCGTCCATCGCCTGAAAAATCAGGAGCACAGCCCACTTGTCCTGGGCGTAAAGTTTGTCCTGCAACTCAGCAAGAGCCATGACTCCGGTCGCGAGCGCCTGCTTCGCTCTCGGCTTGTCGGCCTCCTTGGTGAACTCAAGTGTATCGCTAGGATCAACATCTTTAAGGCAAAAATCTCTACCTTTGCTGACCCGGAAGGGTTTCGCCAGATTGCGTGCTCTTTTGATGACTTCTTTTGTCTTCATACGTTTAATGGATGGGGCAGCCGTCTAGGAATTTTCAGAATGGCTCCGCAGAAATACTAGGCTCTTTCGCTTGCTGTTGCGAGTCCGCAATTCCATCTACTTCCCTCCCCTTTTGAATGCTTTGCGACACCAATATCACAATTATCACCCGGGATGGTCTCCAAAACACGGTGGCTAGATCGAGACGATTCGTCCCCAAGCTTCGAACAAAAAAGCCGCCGCGAATTTCTTCACGGCGGCTCTTTGTAATTGTTTTACTTACGACATTCCCAGCGCGTCCAACGTCGGCTCGTCGATCGAACCCGTCGGAGCAAGGCCGTTGGAGTTTTGAAAGTTAACTAATGCCTCTTGCGTGAGCGGGCCTAGCAAACCATCCACCTCACCCGCGTAATAGCCCTGCTCCTGCAAACTTGCCTGAACATTGGCGATAACCTGGTCCGGCGGCAAGTTACGATAGGCATAAATAGGACCATTATAGGGGTAATAGGCCTGAGCTGGATTGTAACCCCAGGCTGGTGCCCAGAACCCATTGTTTAAGAAGTACCAGCCACCACCGATGAGCACGATGTTGGTGCCATAATGATTGTGCCACCAGTCGTGATCGTGCCATTCGCAATTGTAATTTCGGAAGGCTGCGTAGTGCTCACCCTGCCAATTCTGGGCGCCCTTGATCTTGTAGTTCTGTTGATAGGTCACGCTCTTAATATTCTTATTCGGTCCCTTGGCAATATTGTCAAAGTGCTTGGTTTGCCATTTGGCTTTATTCGGGTTGTTCTGCCAATTCTTGCCCTTGTTGGCCATGTTCGGGTTGTTAGGATTATTGGGGTTGTTGAGACCTTTGTTACCCTTGTTTCCTTTATTGCCTTTGTTTCCTTGATTCCCCTGGTTTGCCATGTTCGGATTGTTAGGGTGATTGGGGTTATTCATGCCCTTGTTGCCCTTGTTGCCCTTGTTCCCTTTATTTCCCTGGTTCGTCATGTTTGGGTGATTGGGTTTGTTCGGATTATTGAAACCCTTATTACCCTTATTCATCATGTTCTGGTTGCCAGCGTTCTGATGTTTCCCTCCAGGCTGGCCTTGGTGTTGGCCTTGCTGCTGCCCCTGCTTTTTCTTCTTGTTGTCCTGTGCTGCGGAGGCAACCAATGGGATTGCCAGACAGCAAATCAACACGGTGAGTAATCTGACTGCTTTGTTTTTCATAGTCTATTTAGAGTCGGGTTTGGGTTTGAATTCGCCTCTGTTTTTCTTTCGGGAATCCGTCGAATAGCACCACTCAAGGATCGATGCGAGCTAAATTTTGTAAGATCCTAACTATGGGTTCTTTGTGTTCCTGAGCGGCGCGCTGAATTCCACGAAATCGTCGTCAGAACTGCCAGGCGGCTTTACGTCGCCGCCAATCTGAATGTCGCGCCAGCGTAGCCGGCCGTTGACGCCATATAGCAGGAAACGAACGCGGTTGTGTGAAGGCTCGACACTGACCTCCAGAAAGCTTTGAAAAAATGGGGCACGATTGAAATCGAATGCTCCGGAAACCATCTCGCTATCGAATGGATAGCCTCCGAGATATTCCATCCACCACCAAAACGGCAGTTTCCATGCGGGAGTTTCCTTTTGAATTTTCTCCTTCAACTCATCAGTCCGCGGATAGAAAGCGTAGTCGGACGAAATCGGTTGCTTGGGAAAATCGGCCGCCGTTCCTACACTGAGATAGGCGCCGCCGCCGCCATTGACAAAGTGGAGCATCTCGCGTTTGCCGTCGGCTGACGCATATTTCTCCCGGTAGAATTCGAAATCATGGGTATCACCGGCCATCGCCACATCAACTTTGTAACGCCTCAGCAATTCGTGAATGTCGTTAAACGCTTCGTCGTGCGCTGCGGAATCTTTGCCGCCGACATAAAACGGGTGACCGAGCACAACCAGCTTGAAATTATCTCCTGCACGCTGGAGTGAGGCTTCCAACCAGGACCGTTCCTTCT
>JBLMXD010000256.1:0-3585 GCA_050257575.1 Alphaproteobacteria bacterium
TGCCGAGTGCCTCAAACAGTTCGCGCAATACATCGGGCTGTCTGGTGTGTTTTGCCATTCGATCCATTTCGGCCTGTAACTGCTCGGCGGTAATGGGCCGTTGCCAGTAATCCTCGAGCGCTTGCGATTTGCGCAGATAATCTGTGACCTTCTTTTCGAGCTGCGCCTGCGACATTACCGCATCGAGCGATGGCTTGGGATCCGGACGTTCTTTTGGCCAGATCCGGTGCCGCCAGTAAACGTCCTCAATGGCGTGCTGATACGCGACCCGCTCTGCAAAAGTGAGCGTTCTCTGGCTCATTGTTGGCGCGTCGAGATGGAGTAGAGCCGAAAGTGTTCCTGTCGCTATCGAACACCCAGCTCCGCAAAGAATGACAGCGACGAGTATGCGCGGGCGAAAGAAGCCGGAACGGGAGGAAGGATTCTTCTGCACTGGAACGGGACCGATTAAGGAACCCCTCGTAACTGATCTGCGGAACAGATGTCAATGCCCTTTTCCTGTTTGCAGAGGTTTTTCGTAAACTGTACCTGGGCATTCTTGGCAAATTGTACGAGGTATCTTGGCACACGGCGGAGATAAACGAACTAGCAGCCTGTGCTCCTCCAAAGACTGGAAAAGCACAGCTTAGTGAAGCCTCAGGTCACCCTAGGGACTAGGTCGTGGATACGGAGTAGGACGTGGCGAAATTGGAGTTGGGTATGGAGTTAGGTGAGGTGGCGGAGTGGGGCGTGGCCCGGGTGTCCCCGAGTTTGTCCTGGGAGTAGGAGTCGGGCGTGTCGGCGGCACACTTTCACAAGAAGGACTGCACAGAAAGCCCTCGTTGTACTGCGTCAAAATACTCGCGTAACTTGAAGTTTGCCTTGGCAGCAGGAACCCGGTGCCTACCGGTGGAATAACAAGATCGCCAATCAAAGCATCGAGACTTGCCAATGTTTGTTGGATACAGCTCCCATTCGCACCGCTGGCGATATTTAGTTTTGCGGCAATCTCCTGATGCGCGACTGAAACTAATCCGTTTGTACGAACCTCGGTCTCGAGAATCATTTGTAACTCCTGCCGGCTGTACGTCACGTTGCCGAGCTGCAATTGGGTCACAGGCCATTCCGCATGATTTTTCCAGTACCCTTGTCCGTGCACACAATCGCTCGGCGTGACACTGGGAGTGGCTGTAGCGGTTGGAGTCGGGGTTGGACTAGGTCGCGGTGTCGGGGTGGGAGTTGGTGTTGCAGTTGCTGTGGTTGTGGCTGTAGGTGTAACTGTTGCGCTAGCAGTGGGTGTTGCTGTCGCGGTTGGCGTTGCGGTTGGCGAAGCTGTTGCCGTAGCGGTGGGTGTGGGAGTCGCTTGCTGTGCAACTGTGCAGGCTGAGAATTCGGAAGTGTTATTGTTTGGATCAGTAGCCGTCGCAGTTACCACGTGACCGGCCTGAACGTTCACAGGGAGATTGACGTTTATTGGCCCGTTGCAACTGCCGTCCGTCATTATATTCGCGAAACCGATGAAAGTTTGTCCCTCGCCATTATTAAATGTGTCACATTGCGGGTTATCAAAAAATTCGACTCGAAAGGTTGTATTCGCTACGCTGTTCAGGCTTCCCTGAATGTTGGTGTTACCGCCGCCGCTTACGACTGAGGTGATTACCGGATAATTTTGCAAGTTGTTTGGTCCGGTATCGACATCGCAATTGTCATTGGGCTCGACGCAGTTCTGGTCGCCGTCAAACACCAGATCGATTCCGAGGCCAGCATTAGAGAAAATGGAGTTGCCGAGCAAGGCGTTGTTAATGGCGCCCGGGTTATGCACCTGGATTCCGGCGGCAGCTGCGTTACACATGGGAGTGTCGCCGCCATTAAAGGCGATGATGTTGCGCGCGTTAGGGTCGGTGCCGCCCACGGTGTTGTCGTGCCCATTAATTTGAAGGCCGCCCGGGAAGTTGCCCAAAGGTTGAGTGCCGGTGATATCTGCGCCGATGATATTGCCCTGAATGAGGTTGCTTGCGGTGTTTTGTCCGAGGATCACACCAGAGTCGCCAACGTTGCCGGAGATTAGATTGCCAGGAGGCGTGCCCGGAGTAGCTGTCAGGCCACCGATGAGGCAACCAGAGACGCCACTGTTGAAATCGAGGCCGAGGTTTGGATTCGACAGGGCGATTGTTCCCGTTACATCCGTGCCAATGAAGTTGCTTTGGACCGTGTGATTAGATCCGCCGAACAACTCAACACCGCGGTTGTTTGCGGATATGATGTTGCGCTCATCAACAGTCGTGCCGCCGATGAGGGTATTTGAGCCATTCGTAAAAACACCTGTCCCTCCGTTTCCCAACGCCATGGTGCCGGTGACATCGGTGCCGATGAGGTTGCCTTGTACCGTGTTTCCAGTGCCGTTTCCCAAACTAACGCCGCTGGCGACATTTCCTGAGATCAAATTACGAGCATCAGGCGTAGTGCCGCCAATGGTGCAATTCGCTGGGGTGCCGCAAAAGCCGAAATCAATGCCTGCGACAGCGCCTGAGGCGTTCCCGAGCGCCATTGTTCCCGTCGGATCGGTGCCGATAAAATTTCCTTTGAACACATTGCCGTCGGTACAAACACGAATGCCGTCACCCACAAATCTGTTGATTACCAATCCCTGGACCGTGCAGTTTGGTGCACTGATGGTGAGCCCGCTGAAGTTAGCGCCGGAATTCACGCCACTGAGCTCGATCGTTAAGACTGTATTGAGACCCATGGTAGGCGGGTTGGTGTTCGGCATCGCTCCCGACTGACTGTAACCATTGATGGTCACGGTTTGGGTGATGGTCGGCAGAGCAGTGAGCGGGCTAATGGTGTGAACGCCGCTGCCCGTAATATTAAAATTGATCGTTCCGCCTCCCATCGAATTGGCGTCGAGAATTGCCTGGCGCAATGAACCCGTTCCGCTGTCGTTGGTATTTGTGACAGTAAAAACAAAAGGAGCGACAGGTTTTGGCGACGCCGGGGAAGACGATGCAGCCCGCACTCCCGGCGCGTCTGTCGCGAATTGGTAGGCTGCGGGTCGCCGCGCGGAGTGTGCCGCCTCTTGCTCTGAACGGGCAAATCCAACCAGCGCCACAAAAATGACGGTTAAGACGATTGCCAGACCGAAGAAAACATGTGAGCCAAAGAAAGCGGATCGCAATGTGGGTTTTTCCTTCATGAGCAGACTTTTAAGCGTCCCGCGCGCGCGAAGTCCTTAATGCTTGACTAAATTTTTCTAAAATGTTCTAGATAAGTCGCAACTTGGCGCTGCCGTTTCCGTAAAATACTTAAGACAATGGGAGGACCGCTATCGAGCAGAGTGGCGAAAGCAGCGGTCACCAACGGCACGCGGCATTTCTATGAGTTCGGTCCGTTCCGGCTCGATCCGAGTCGACACAGACTTTTTCGCGCCGACGAGGTCGTAGCGTTATCGCCCAAAGCGATTGAGACGCTAATTTTGCTCGTCGAAAATCGGGGCAAGCTTCTGGAACGCGAAACCTTAATGGACGCGCTTTGGCCGGACATCATTGTCGAGGATGCAAATCTGACGGTGGCGGTTTCGCAACTTCGCAAGGCGCTCAATCAGAATGG
>JBLMXD010000257.1:0-7695 GCA_050257575.1 Alphaproteobacteria bacterium
CTCTACCACAACAATTGTGCGCCTATGCGGGGATCGTTGTGATCATCGTGACGTTACCGGTCGACGGGTGGCTGATTTTCAGCGCATTCAAACCGCTGGCTCGCCCACCAGGTGCCCTATCCTATGTCTACGAACGGCTCGAACCGTTTCGAATTGTAAACGGGTACGGCCTTTTTCGAGTAATGACGAAAGACCGCTGCGAGATCGTAATCGAAGGCAGCACCGACGGGATTGATTGGACGCCGTATGAATTCCGGTGGAAACCCGGCGATGTGAAACGTGCGCCTGGTTGGTGCGCGCCACACCAGCCGAGACTGGATTGGCAGATGTGGTTCGCCGCCTTGGAATCGCCGCGCGAAAATCCATGGTTCATAGCGCTCGTCTTTCGATTGCTCCAAGGCTCGCAAGACGTGAACGGGTTGCTCGCACGCAATCCGTTCCCCAACAGCCCCCCGCGTTACATCCGCGCGATGTTTTATCGTTATCGCTTCACAACATTGGACGAGCTTCGACAGACTGACGCGTGGTGGAAACGCGAAGAACTTCGCGAATATCTGCCAACAGTCTCGCTGGATGAATTTCGGAAAAATCCCTAACGAACACGCTGCGCCTGCACTGATCTTGAGAGAAAGACGTGGCGGCGTATATTCGCCACGCGATGGCGAAAGAACAACAGATCATCACCGAAGGCACGGTGACTCAGGTCCTTCCTGGCACCATGTTCCGTGTCGATCTTCCCGGTCAGCGCAACGTGCTTGCCCATATCTCGGGCAAAATGCGCAAGCATTTCATACGGATTGTGCCGGGCGATAAGGTTTCGGTGGAGCTTTCGCCATACGATCTGACAAAAGCGCGAATCATTTTTCGCGAACAGTGATTTCCGTTGGGGCCTCTCCCGGCGAAGTGAAAGGGTAGAGTTGCTCAGAGGAAACAAGACCGCATTACCACCGCAACACGTTTACCCTTTTAGCAGCAACTGAATGTTTGCCCATTTTGCAAAGCACGCGGATAGTCGCAGCAAACAAGTTAACTGGAGAGAACCAATGGCAGAAGAAAACAAATCAGGAGAACAGACATCGGCTACAGGCGATGCACAGAACAAATTGCAGAGCAGCAAAGAACATGCTCGTAAAGCCGCAGAAGATTTGAAATCCGCGGCAGGCGCATTCGCGGAAGAATATCGTGGGAAAGCAGAGCAAGCCTGGGGTGAAGCACGCGGCAAAGCAGAACAAGCATGGGGAGATGCAAGGAGTCGCGTCCGCACCTTCCAGGAAGATGCGGAGCAATACGTGCGAGAAAATCCGACCAAAGCCGTATTCACAGCACTCGGGATTGGGTTCGTGCTTGGCCTGATCTTTCGACGCTAAGATCGAAAGCTCTCGGAAATGAGCAGCGAGACCCCTCGATCTCGCAATCCTGCGGGGCATTCCGGGCTAATCGACAACGTTCTGGCGCTCATAAGCGCTTTAGCGGGGTTTTTTGAAAGCCGTTTTGCGCTGGCTGCGAGCGAATCGAAGACGGCCGTGCTCCAAGTGCTGATATTGGTCGCGTGCGTAATTGCGGCGCTGACGCTTTGCGCAATGGGATATGTTTTCCTCATTGTCAGTGCGGTAGTCGGCGTGGCTCACTTGCTGGGGACATCGTGGCCGGTGGTCGCGTTAGTTACTGCCCTCCTGCATTTCATAATCGCTGCAGTATTATTGCTGATTGCGCGGAGTCGCATGATCAAACCAATGTTTCCCGCTACGGTCGGTGAGTTAAAAAAGGATCGCGAATGGCTGAAAAATCTGAATCAATCGACGAGTTGAAAGCGGAGATCGCCGGTTCCCGGGAAAATCTTTCCCGTCAATTGGCCGGTCTGCGGTACGAATTGGATTTTCCTGGGAAATTCCGCAGATCATTTCAAAGACAGACGGGTTCCTGGCTTTCTGCTGCCGCGGCTGTCGGGGCGCTGATTGCCCTGGCGCCGATGCGAAGGAAGAAAGTTTATATCGATGCGAAAAGCCGCCGGAAAGCAGATAAGAAGCTGTTGGAAACCGGCCTTGGGCTGGCAGCAATGAAACTGGCTGCGAGCGTAGCTCGGCCGGTCATTCTGGAGTTTGTAAAAAACCGGTTTTTTTATTCTGGCGAACCGCCCCGCGGCAAGAAATAATGCGCGGCTGTCCCACGGACCACATTGGTTCATGAGACGATGATTGTCTTTGCCGCATGATGTCACAGGTTTCAGTTCCTCAATTCGAATCGCATCCGCTGCCGCACGTCGATAATTATCTTGAGATCGGGCAAAAGGCTGGCGCCTCAGACGTTCACCTGGGAGTCGCCGCTCCGCCAATCTGGAGGATGCACGGAGTCTTGGAACCGATGTTGCCGGATGCCTCAAATTTCACCGGAGAACAAACGGTAGCCTTGGCAGAGGCCTTCATGCCCGAAGTTTACAAGCAGGAACTGAACACACGCGGCGATTCCGACTTTGCTTATGAAAACAAGTTCGCTCGTTACCGGGTAAGTGTGGTTCGGCAGCGGCTAGGCGTGGAGATTGTCTTTCGCGTCATCAACACGTACGTCAGAACAATGGACGAGCTCGGGTTGCCGGAGCACCTCAAATTGCTCACTCGCTATCAGAATGGGCTGATCCTCATCACCGGCTCGGTTGGCACTGGCAAATCAACGACCCTGGCCGCCATGGTCCAGCAGGTAAACATGGAGCGGCATGATCACATCATCACGTTGGAGGACCCGATCGAATACGTTATTCATTCGAAGAATTGTCACGTCAGTCAACGCGAAATTTTCACGCATACCGAGTCGTTCGGCGCTGCGTTAAGATCCGCGCTGCGGGAAGATCCGGACGTGATCATGGTGGGCGAAATGCGCGATTTGGAAACGATCTCGCTCGCAATCACCGCAGCCGAAACCGGACACCTTGTCTTGGCAACGCTACACACAGCCAACGCATCGCGCACGCTTGATCGCTTACTGGACGTATTTCCGCCTGAGCAACAAGAACACATCCGAGTGATGGTCGCCGAATCATTGCGCGGCGTTATCAGTCACCAATTGATACCGCGAAAAGACGGAAGCGGTCGCGTGCTCGCATTGGAGATTCTCACTAATACGCCGGCTGTGGCGAATGTAATTCGTGAAAATAAAACCTTCATGCTGCCGGGAATTATTCAGACCGGGAAAAAGCAAGGCATGCGTTTGATGGACGATACGTTAATCGATCTCTGCCAGCGCGGTTTGATAAGCGCAGAAGAAGCTTATGCGCGCGCCGAACAAAAGAATGTCGTTGGGCAGCAACTGAAAGTCCGAGATAACACGTAATGGCTGAGCTCGATCAATTTCTGCAAATAGTCGTGCGCCAGAGTGCATCGGACTTGCATCTCGCTGAGGGGGAACCGCCAAAAATGCGGACCCATGGTGATATCATGCCCATTCGGGCCGAGCCTATGTCGCACGACGAAGCCACGCGAATGTTGAGCGAAGTTTGTGGCCCCCATAATTGGGAGATTTTCAAGCAGCATGGCGATCTCGATTTTGCCTACCAGATGGATGAGCACTCTCGATTTCGGACCAACTATTTCAAGCAGTCGGAAGGTTATGCTGCGGCATTTCGTTTGATTCCCACAAAAATTGCAACGCTCGAAGAGTTGGGTGTTCCGACGGTGGTTAAGCAATTTGCTTACTTACGCGGTGGTCTTGTTCTTGTCACCGGCCCGACAGGCTCGGGTAAAACGACAACGCAAGCTGCGCTAGTCGACTTCATCAATGACAATTTCTCCAAGCACGTTGTGACGATCGAAGAACCAATCGAATTTGTGCATAACAACAAGCGTAGCATCATCACGCAGCGTGAGGTTCCGACGGACTCGATTTCATTCGCCGCAGGGCTCAAGGCCGCTCTGCGTCAGGACACTGACATCGTGCTGGTTGGCGAAATGCGCGACCTGGAAACAATCTCACTCGCTTTGACCGCAGCCGAAACGGGTCTTTTTGTAATCGGTACCCTCCACACAAATAACGCCCGGAAAACCGTCGATCGCATGGTAGACGCTTTCCCTGCTGACCGGCAATCGCAGGCGCGCGCCATGCTCGCCAACTCACTTCGCGGGGTAGTAGCGCAGTTACTTCTCAAAAGATCGGATCGGCCCGGACGCATTGCGGTTAACGAAATTCTCATCTCGAATGCAGCCGTCTCGGCAATTATTCGCGAAGGCGCCACCCACAAACTTCAGGACATAATCATTTCCGGCAGGGCTCAGGGCATGCAATTCATGGACGATGCCATCTGGTCGCTATTACAGAAAGGAATTGTTTCCCCGCACGAAGCATTCATGAAGGCGATCGACAAAGGCCGGTTCAAACCGTTCCTGTCCCCGGAAGACGAAGGATTGGCCAACGCAGCCGGCTCCATCCGCGACGACGAAAAACCTCCTGTGGCAGGCTCGGTTAAACCGCTCGCGGGCGTTGCGACCCGATAGGCCAACAAGTCGCTCAGGGACAGCAAATTGTCCTCGACAAGTTGCGGGAACTTTTCGGAAACTCCGGGCATATGAAAACCAGAGTTCAATCCATTCTCCTCGTAATCACCCTCCTGTTCCTTGGACTTTTGCAATTGCAAGCGGTGAGTCCGGCACCGGATGGGTGCTATCCGAATTATACAACAGCGGAAGGGTGCAATGCCCTTAACTTCCTTACCAGCGGCGCCGGAAACACAGGCATCGGCTGGTATTCGCTATACAGCAATAGTACAGGAAATTTTAATACCGGCCTCGGTGGTGGAGCGTTAGCGCTCAATAATGCCGATTCCAATACCGCAGTCGGTGCCGCTGCGCTTTTGCTCAACACGACCGGTACGTTGAACACTGCTGTTGGAACTGACGCGCTCCTCTATAACGATGCCGCCGAACAAAACACGGCTACTGGCGCCTTGGCGCTTTTCAGTCACGTGAGCGGCAACGGTAATACCGCCAACGGAGCGAGGGCTCTTTACAGCGACATCAGTGGCCAACTGAACACTGCCATCGGCGCTGGCGCGCTTTTCAGCAATGTCGGTGGCCCCTTCCCCGGCAGCTTCAACACAGCCGTCGGTGCCACTGCGCTTTATAATAGCACTGGCGGCGACAATACCGCTGTTGGTGCTGGGGCACTCCAAGGCAACACCACGGGCGCTGAAAACCTGGCTATCGGTGTTTCGGCACTCGTTAGTAATCAAAGCGGCGACCGCAACATCGCGTTAGGTTCTTTCGCCGGTAACGGGCTGACCACTGGCAGCGACAACATCTATATTGGTTACAACTTGGGAGCTACTCCCGACCAGAACAACGCCTGCTACATCAAGAGCATTTTTGGCCAGACCGCCGCTGGCGGAAGTGCCGTTTATATCGATGCAAACCACAAGCTCGGGACAATGACTTCCTCGAAACGCTTCAAGGAAGACATTAAGCCAATGGACAAACTCAGCGAAGCACTTTTTGCACTCAAACCAGTCAGCTTCCGCTACAAAAAGCAAGTCGATCCAGCAGCCACATCACAGTTGGGTCTCGTGGCCGAAGACGTAGAAAAGGTCAACCCTGACCTCGTGGTGCGCGACAAGGAAGGAAAGCCTTACAGCGTGCGCTACGATCAGGTGAATGCCATGCTGCTAAACGAGTTCCTTAAAGAACATCAAAAGGTACAAAAGCAGGGAGCCACCATAGAGGAACTAACAGCCGAAATCCGAAACCTCACGGCAACTGTCAAAGAGCAAGCTGCGCAAATCCAAAACGTCAGAGCGCAAATTGCGCTAAGCAAACCTGCGCAGCAAGTGGTCCGGAATCCATAACAGAGACTCTTCGGATTAGTCGTCGTCGTCCAACCTACGACGATCACGGTACATTTTGACTCGAGTGGGGCTTTGGATCTCAAGGGAAGCGCTCGCCAAGTCGCTTGGCAATAGGAAATTATCCTCGACAAAGTGCCCGAGCCTCTCGGAAACTCCGCGCATTATGAAAACCAGAATCCAATCCATTCTCATTGCATTCTTACTCCTGTTCCCCGGCTTTTTGCCACAGGTAAGAGCAGTCAGTCCTGCGCCCGACAGCTGTTATCCGAATTACACGACAGCGGAAGGGTGCAGGACGCTTGAGAATCTTACGAGTGGTTTAGGAAACACAGGAGTTGGCTGGTACTCCCTCTTTTCTGCAACGATCGGCAACTTTAATACCGGCGTTGGTGGCGGGGCGCTGGTCCTCAACGACGCGGATTCTAATACAGCAGTAGGCGCAGCAGCGCTTTTGCTCAATACTAACGGCCACGATAACACAGCCATCGGAACCGACGCGCTTGTTTTTAACGATAGCGGTAGCTTTAACACCGCCAATGGCGCATTCGCGCTATTTTACAATACCGGCGAGAGCAACAGCGCATTCGGTTGGAGCGCATTGACGTCTAACACCACAGGCGACCACAACACAGCCACAGGCATCGCCGCCCTTTTTTTCAATACCACTGGGATAGAAAATACGGCTAACGGTGCAAATGCGCTGCAGACTAACACCACCGGCGACGACAATACGGCCACTGGTGTTGATGCGCTTTTCGGCAATACCACTGGCAGCGACAACACGGCTACGGGCGTTGCCGCACTTGCGGTTAATTCCACTGGCAGCGGCAATACGGCTAACGGCTTTCAAGCGCTGCAAAGCAACACCACCGCAGCTGGAAATACCGCCACCGGTGTTCAAGCTCTTCAGCAAAACACAACCGGCTTCGACAACACCGCTACTGGGGCTTTGACACTCCAAAACAACACAATTGGCCAACTCAATACGGCAAACGGCGTTACTGCACTTACCTTCAACAGCACTGGCAGCAACAACACCGCTGATGGCGCGGCGGCCCTGGAAGCGAACACTACCGGCAGCGACAATACAGCTCTTGGCTTCGCTGCGCTCCAGGCAAATTCCACTGGCGAAAGGAACACCGCCATCGGCGACCAGGCCCTGCAGAGCAATACCACCGCTGGCAACAATACGGCCACCGGCCACATTGCGCTCGTTGATAACACCACCGGCAGCGGCAATACGGCTGACGGTTATCAGGCGCTTGCCAGCAACGTCGTCGGCAACGGAAACACGGCTGTCGGTTACGGCGCGCTGGATGCACAAACAAGCGGGGATTTCAATGTTGGCCTCGGCATTTTCGCCGGCAACGGCATCACCACGGCGACAAATGTCATCAGTATTGGGACATCGGGCGCAAACGTGAATGACAGTTGTTATGTGGGCAATATTTGGACTCAACCGGGCGGTTCGCAGGCTGTGTACGTGAACTCCGATGGAAAACTCGGCGCCCAAGTTTCATCCCGCCGTTTTAAGGAAGATATCCACCCTATGCAGGAAGCGAGTGCGGCGTTGTACCGACTCAAACCGGTCAGTTTCCGCTACAAAAAAGAGATTGACCGGGAAGCGTCCCAACAGTTGGGGCTTGTGGCTGAGGATGTCGCGGCAGTGAATCCCGACCTGGTTATATGCGACAAAGAAGGCAAACCCTTCAGTGTGCGTTACGACCAAGTGAACGCGATGTTGCTCAATGAATTCCTCAAAGAGCATCGCGCCTTCGTTGAAGAGCAGCGGAAGGTAGAGCAACAGCAGATCGCGATTGACGCTCTTAAGGCCGAACTAAGACAGCAGCGCGCGCTTATTCAGAACGTTA
>JBLMXD010000258.1:0-3732 GCA_050257575.1 Alphaproteobacteria bacterium
GGAATACCGATTGGTGTTTTGGGTGGCGTTTACCTTGCGGAATATGGGTCCGCCCGGATCAACTCGATTCTCCGCTTTCTGGCAGATGTGCTGAATGGAGTTCCGTCGATCACATGGGGAGTCGTTGTTTATGGGCTTGTTGTTTTGCGCTTCAAAGGATTCTCAGCGTATGCCGGCGGTCTTGCCTTGGGGCTGATCATGATTCCACTGATCTTGCGCACTACCGAGGAGGTTGTTTTGCTTGTGCCAAACGGATACCGCGAAGCTGCCCTTGCACTGGGCGTGAGTCGCTGGAAAACGATTGTCCACATCGTGATGAAGACCGCATCCAAGGGAATTATCACGGGTATTTTGCTTGCGCTTGCTCGCGTAGGCGGTGAAACCGCCCCGCTTTTGTTCACTGCTTTTGGTAATCATTTCTGGAACCATAGTCTGAATCAACCGATCGCCGCGCTTCCCCTGCAGGTTTTTACTTATGCGATTTCTCCTTATGAGGATTGGCATCGCCAGGCCTGGGCTGGCGCACTTGTGCTCGTCACGGGAATTTTTTGCGTTAATGTGCTTGTAAGGATCCTGACTCGAGGGCGCGGGGCGTCAACTATTTAGCCTTTCACCCATGGAGAACGTAGTCATGGCAACACCCGAACGAAACGTCGTAGAGCGCGTTGAGCCCTTAACAGAATTGCCGTTAAACGGCGACGCTACCCTGACGCATACGTTTCAAGTAACAAACCTCTCGATCTGGTACGGCGAGAAGCGCGCGATCGAAGACGTTACACTAAATATCGCGTCAAACGCCGTTACCGCCATCATTGGTCCGAGCGGTTGTGGAAAATCGACTTTCCTGCGTGCGCTCAATCGCATGCATGAACTCACACCAAAAACGCGCATGGAAGGAACGGTTCTTTTGAATGGCGACGATCTCTATTCGAGCACAGTGGATCCGACGATCGTTCGGCGTCGTGTTGGAATGGTGTTTCAAAAGTCGAATCCCTTTCCGACCATGACTATTGGAGAAAACGTCGTCGTTGGCTTGCGCTTGAATGGGGTCCGCAATCAAAAGCTGCTTAATGAACGACTCGAAAAATCGCTGCGCATGGCCGCTCTGTGGGACGAAGTAAAAGATGACTTAAACAAGCCGGGCACCAGTCTGTCTGGTGGCCAGCAACAGAGACTTTGTATCGCACGCGCTCTGGCCGTGGAGCCGGAAGTGATTTTGATGGATGAACCTTGTTCGGCGCTCGATCCGATCGCGACCGCGAAAATCGAGGAGTTAATTTATCAACTAAAAGCTCGCTACACGATTGTGACGGTCACACACAACATGCAACAAGCTGGCCGTATCTCCGATTACACGGCTTTCATGTATCTCGGTCGGCTAATTGAATTTGGGCCAACGACAAAAATTTTCACAAATCCGAGCGAAAAACAGACAGAAGATTATATCACCGGAAGATTTGGATGATTTTGTAGGCGCAATGGCTCTAGAAACGGCGATGTAATGAACAGCAGGAACCGAGGTCAACAATGGTAGTACCAAAGCACATTCTTGGAACGTTCGACGAAGCACTGACGTCGCTGCGCAACGATCTGTTGATGATGGCTGGCCTGGCCGAGCGCAGCCTCGATCGCGCAATCAAAGGTTTGCTCCAGCGCAATGACGATCTCTGTGCCAATGCAATCGCGGACGACGAAGAAATCGATCAGCTGGAAAAACAGATCGATAAGGACGGATTTGAGATCCTCCTTCGTTACCAGCCGGTGGCGTCCGATCTGCGGCGAGTGATTTCGGCCATGAAGCTTTCGCCGAACATCGAGCGCGTGGGTGATCAGGCGACCAGCATCGCGAAACGTGCGCGCAAACTGAATCGGCATCCACCGTTGCCGGAAGTACAATTGATTGTGCCGATCCAGGCGCACGCCATGTCGATGTTTAAAGACAGCATCGACGCTTTTGTGCGCGAAAATGTTGAACTGGCACGGGAGGTGGTCGGACGGGACAAGCAACTCGACGAGATGAATCGCTCTGCAAACCGGCAATTGACCGAACGAATGGTGCAGGATCGCAATCAACTGCGCGGCTATCTTAACTTGATTTTGATCTCACGCTGTCTCGAACGCGTCGGTGATCACGCAACCAACATCGCCGAAGACGCTGTCTACGCAGCTGCCGCTGAGGACATCAGGCACCAGACTTTGGCGGCCTCCGCGTGACACGGAACGTTGCGCATGTGCGGCTGATCGGCAATCGTTAACGATGCCGCAAGCCCAGGCCACTCCGCGGACTGAGGAGAGAAGTGGCGAGACCACCATTCCACAGGTTGTTCAAAGCGCACATGAACGCTTTGGCGATCCGAAGAATTTCATCAACCGCGAGATGAGCTGGCTCGAGTTCAACCGGCGCGTACTTGAGGAAGCGCAGGACCCCGCGCAGCCACTGCTCGAACGGGTTAAGTTCGTCACTATTTGCGCGTCAAATTTGGATGAGTTTTTCGAGATTCGTGTCGCGGGCATCAAGCAACAAATTGAGAGCGAGACGAGTGATGTCGGTCCTGACGGATTAAGCCCTACCGAAGTTTTCAATCTCATCCAGAAGACGGTTCGGGAATTGGTCAGGATGCAGTATGCGCTTTGGAAAAATGATTTGCAGCCGGAGCTGGCGAAGCACGGCATTTACGTGCGTGAAATGAGCGAACTTTCTCCGAAACGCGCGACATGGGCACACCGCTACTTTCAGCACGAAGTTCTTCCGATGCTCACGCCGCTGGCTGTGGACGCGAGCCATCCTTTCCCGCACCTGTTGAATCGCAGTCACAATCTGCTCGTGCGAGCGAAGACCCGCCGTCGCGGCGAGCCGCTGCACGCGATTGTGCAGGTGCCGCGAGTCGTGCCGCGTCTGATTCTGCTGCCGCGCGGCAATGGTGCAAACGAACCGTGGGAATACATCTACCTGGCGTCCCTCATTAAAGAACACATCGGCGAGCTGTTCCCAGGCTTGATCCTGGAAGGTGCGCATGCGTTCCGTGTGACCCGCAATAGCGACCTCTACATCGACGACGAGGAAGCGGAGAATCTTTTGCGAACAATTGAGCAGGAGCTGCGACGCTCCAGCCGCGGCAATGCAGTCCGGCTGGAGGTCGAAGCCGATTGTCCGAAAGATTTTCTCGAACTGCTTCTCGCCTTTTTCAATTTGTCGGAACCGGACGCCTACAAACTGGATGGGCCGTTGTCGATGACTCATCTCATGCCTCTTGTTACGAACGACGCTTTTGGGAAGCTAAAGGACCGTCCGTTCCAGCCGTCGCGCGACCCGGTATTGCCACCACACGCTGACTTCTTCGAAGTGTTGCGGCGTCAGGATGTGCTACTGCATCACCCGTACGATAGCTATGACGAAGTCGTTGAGTTGGTCGAGACCGCGGCAAAAGATCCGCAGGTCCTCGCCATTAAGATCACCCTCTACCGCACCAGCGGAGATTCGCCCATTGTGGAGGCATTGATTGATGCGGCAAATGCCGGAAAGCAGGTCACCGCAATCGTCGAACTGCGAGCCCGTTTCGACGAGGCGAGCAACATTCAGTGGGCCCGCCGACTGGAGGAAGCCGGGGCGCACGTGATCTATGGCGTGGTCGGTCTCAAAACGCATTGCAAAGCTCTGCTGATCGTTCGGCGCGACTCCGACGAGCTCCGGCGGTATGTCCATCTCGGCACCGGAAATTATCACCCGCGAAC
>JBLMXD010000259.1:0-5660 GCA_050257575.1 Alphaproteobacteria bacterium
GTCGCATTCCAAACGAAAGGATCGCTATGCCAACTGGAGCCTCTCTACACATCGGTCTCAACGCTGTGGATCCAAAAAAGTACAGCGGCTGGGACGGACAACTCACTGCCTGTGAGTTCGACGCGAACGACATGCAGGCATTGGCCAAGAAACAAGGGTTTCGCAAGGTCATCAAACGACTGACGAAAAAGGCAACACGCAGTGGTGTCCTGGCCGACATTAAAGCCGCCGCGGCGAAACTGAAACGGAACGACATTTTCTTTCTAACCTATTCCGGGCACGGCGGCCAGGTGCCTAATACCGGAAACGATTTCGAACCGGACGGCTTCGATGAAACATGGTGTTTATATGATGGCGAATTGATCGATGACGAGCTTTACGTCGCGTTGAACCAGTTCACCGCCGGTGTGCGAATTTTCGTTTTATCCGACAGTTGCCACAGCGGCACGGTGCTTCGCGCAGCGAATTTCTCGGCTCTGGGCGTGGCTCCGGTGCGCCCGCGCATGATGCCGCGTGACGTCGCGCTGCGCGTTTACATGGATCACCAGGCTTTCTACGACAAACTGCAACAACGCGGCGCTGACCCGCGCACGAAGATGCGTGCGACCGCGATCTTGATCTCCGGTTGTCAGGACAATCAAACCAGCGCGGACGGCGATCGAAACGGATTGTTCACCGAAACACTCCTTGCTGTCTGGAAAAGTGGAAAATTTAAGGGCGATTATCGCGGGTTTCAGAAATCCATTGTGAAACTGATGCCGCCGACGCAGACGCCAAATTATTTCACCATCGGACCTGCCAACCACGGTTTCGAAAAACAGAAACCGTTTACTGTTTAATCGAGATGAAGATCCTCCTGGTTCACGGAGTTGGCCACCAGGAGCGTCCGGATAATCAGCCGTGGGAAGGACCATGGGAACAGGCGATTACTGCCGGCATTCAGTATTTCGATCCTGCCTTTGCCGCGACGTACGAGCGGTTCGACTACGATAATTTGTTCTCGGGAGAAATTAATCTCCTGAGCGAAGTCGGCGCGGCCGCGCATCTCGGGTTTGCTCCGGTGGGAGCCGCTATTGAAGATGCGGCTCAAACCGTGTCAGGGTGGTTCCGTCCGCGGCGAAGCTTATTGGATTGGTCCAAACCGGTCGCGGAAGCTGCCGATGGCTGGCATGCCGGGATGGTGGCGGAGTGGGACCAGCGGGCACAATTGCGGGCTGCGTTGCGCAAACGGCTGGTCGCGCGCATCAACGCCTTCAATCCGGACGTGATCATGGCGCACAGTCTCGGAAGCATCATTTGCTACGACGCCTTTACGCATGAGGACAAGAATGCATGTGCCGGACGCTATTTCGTTACGTTCGGCTCACAAATCGCCAATCCGTTTCTCAAAGCTGCGCATTTTGATAACAAGATCGGCGGCGTTAATCAGAGATATTGGTTTCATCTGTTCAATAAGAGCGATCCGGTTCTCGCGCATCGCATCATCGATCCTGTTCCGAACTTTGAGGAGATTTCGTGGGACGACCGCGTCGCCGGCCATAACGCTGTAGTTGATTTAGACAAGTATCCCGGGCACTCCGGGTATCTTCAACGGGATTTGACGTGGCAACGTGTATACCGCGTGCTTGCGCAACGACCGGGCGTGCGTGCCCTCGCAAGACGAAGCGCGCAATTTCAGAGCACGTTGCAGGAACGCCGGCGCCGCGCATTGCTCATCGGCATCAACGACTATCCCGATCCGGCCTCGCGTCTGGAAGGCTGCGTGAACGACGTTTTTCTAATGAGCAGCGTTTTGCAGGAAATCGGATTCGACGCGGAAGATATTCGCGTCGTGCTCGACGAACGCGCCACCGCTGCGGCGATTCGCGAACGCATTGATTGGTTGTTGGACGGCACCGCGGATGGCCACGAGCGGGTACTTTTCTATAGCGGACATGGTGCGCAGTTGCCCGAGTACAACGCCGCGGAACGAATCGATCATGTCGATGAATGCCTCGTGCCGTACGATTTTCATTGGACACGGGACAGTGCCATTACCGACGACGATTTTCTGCGTTACTACAGTGCGCTTCCGTACAGCGCGAAGTTTTTCGCCATCTTTGATTGCTGCCACTCAGGCGGCTTGACCAGGGATGGTGCGCGGAAGATTCGTGCCATCACTCCCCCGGACGACATTCGGCACCGGATGTTGCGCTGGAACAAAGCAGAACAAATGTGGGAGGAACGCGACCTGCGGAACCTCAACCCGGATTTCGGTGGCAGCCGCGAGGTTCGTCAAAAATATATGGGATGCAATGGCAGCACGAAAAAACTCGGGACAGCGATGAGTCTCCGTGAGGAACAAACTGCAACGGAGTACCGGAAAGCGCCGCGCGAACGGCGGGGACCTTACATGCCCGTGGTCCTCACAGCTTGTCGGGAGAGCGGCTACGCCTATGAATATCACCACGGAACGATCGGCTACGGGGTGTTCACCTACGCGCTGGCCAAGGAATTTCGCAAAGCGCAGGCGGCGCGCGAAACCGATCTGTCGTTCAACACGCTGAGCCAACGCGTCAATGCGACGATGAAGACACTCCACTACGATCAAGTTTCCGGTGTGAGAGGGCCGACACCGGTGTGTCGCGGCCCAGTATTGGGGTTGTCGCCGAGGAAAAAAAAGCGCTCTCGTTAGGCGGCGGCCGCCTCGCTGCGCGAAGTGGCGACGAAAGGGCTCGAGCCTCGGTTCGCGGATCTCAAAGAGAAGCGGGCCACAGGCCCCGGCCTTAATTTGGATCGCTTTCGTTGCATCGAACCGATTTACTGCGGGAAGTCTTTATTATTGGAGAAAACTTTATGTCGTTAACTCGCCGCAATTTTCTCGTAAGTGGTTCGCTGTCTCTGGCCGCCGGAGCGTTTTCACCGTTATTTGTTCAAGCTGAGAAGACGCAGTCGGGCAAGTCTACCGACTTTAAAGATTGGGAATCGGTGCGCCGGGAATTTGAACTGTCTCCCGATTACACTCATCTAGCCCTATTCTATTTAGCCTCCCACCCCAAGTGCGTTCGTGAGGCAATAGAGCAATATCGCAAGAAAATAGACGCAAATCCATTTGTGATTGTTGAGGACGCGATGTTCGAGCAGACGAGCGACAACCTTCCAAGGCAGGTCTGCCGTGCCATCGCCGACTACATCGGAGGCGATCCACAGGACATTGCGCTTACCCAGAATACGACCACCGGCTTGGCTCTTCTGTACCACGGGTTGCCCTTGCGCAAAGGGGACGAGATCCTGACGACTACCCACGATCACTATGTGCATCACGAATCAATCCGGCTCGCTACGGGGCGTTGCGGAGCGACCTGGCGCAAGATTCCTCTTTTCGATTCTTTCAACTCGATTTCGCCGGGAGAGATCGCTGCACGCATTCGTAAGGCGATCGGCCCAAAGACGCGAGCCGTTGGCGTTACCTGGGTCCATTCCAGCAGCGGCGTGCGTCTCCCGATCGCGCGTATTGCCCAGGAACTTGCTCAAGTAAATGCCAGTCGCGACCAAAACGATCGTGTACTACTAATTGTCGATGGCGTGCATGGCCTCGGAGTGGAAGACCCGAAAATCACCACTCTCGGGTGCGACGCATTCGCAGCAGGCACGCACAAATGGCTTTTTGGGCCGCGCGGCACCGGTTTGATTTGGGCAAAACCTGGAGTTTGGCGGAGAATGCGTCCGGTTATTCCAACATTCAGTTCGCCGGACATTTTTGAAGCTTGGGAACAGGAACATGATCCACAAACTCCAGGGCGAGCGGCATGGTTTTCACCGGGCGGTTTTCAAGCTTACGAACATTACTGGGCGTTGCCAGCGGCAGTTCGCTTTCACCAGAACATCGGACCTTCCAGAATCACGGCGCGCGTACACGAACTTAATGGTCAGATCAAAGAGGGACTTGCTGGAATGCCGCACGTTCAGCTCTACACGCCGCGTGATGAGAGTCTTTCCGCCGGAATGGTGTGTTTTGATGTGAACAGGATGAAGCCAGAGCAAGTGGTGAAGCGCCTTCTCGACAAATGCATTGTTGCTTCAACGACTCCTTATCGCACCTCTTATGTGCGCGTGGCGTGCAGCATCGTCAATACTCCAGAAGAGGTGGACAGGGTGCTTCGTGAAATCCGGAACCTGGCCTAGGCGAGCGAGCGCGTCTCGCAGAGACGCGGCTACAGGGTCTCCACCGTTAGCGCGTCGACAAATTCCCGAGGTGTTGCGGCGCTTAGGAGCGTGGAACGGGTCGTCGCGTTCTGCACCAGTCGCGCCAATGTTCCGACACAGATCAGATAATCGCTCACCAGACGTTCGGGCACGGCAATCACGAAGATCAGATGCGCGCGATTTTGATCTTCGCCGAATGGAACGCCAGCGCGGCTGCGGCCGACTCCTACCACGATTTCTTCGACCAAATCGGTGCGCGCATGCGGAAACGCGACGCCGTTTTCTACGACGCTCGAATGGTCCCGTTCACGCGTCAGCACCTGTTCGAGAAAAACTTCCGGCTTAGCGATCTTTCCAGTTTTCGCAAGCATCTGCACGATCTCGCCAATCGCATTCGCCGGTTTTCGCGAACGCAACTGAAGGATCACTTGTTGTTCGTCCAGCAGATCTATGAGTGCGATAGGCATTGGGGGACGGAGAGATTTATTGGATTATGCACCAAACCCAGTTATCCAGTTAAATAACAAATTGTGGCGACTTCAGATACATCCGCGGCCCCAAGAGAGGAGCGGACAGTCTCCTTTCAGCGGAGCATTTACGACCCCGGCTATGTCAATGCAATGTCGCATTTCTATCGAGGCGAACTGGGGCGGATCATGGTGTGGCGGCAACGGCTGGACGTGACCACCAACTGGGCCATCACCAGCAGCACCGCTATCATTACAATCGCGTTTTCCACGCGCGAAGTGCCGCACATCATTTTCTTTTTCAATCTCGCCATTGTTGCTGTGCTGCTGTGGATTGAGGCGCGCAGGTACCGATTCTATGACGCATTTCGCGCGCGAGTTCGCATGCTCGAAGCGCATTTTCTTGTCCCCATGGTTATGGAAAACCGCGAGCTGCTTCAGGGCGAATGGAAAAAACTAGTGTGCGAAGATTTGATCCTGCCCTGTTTCAAGATCACCAAGCTGGAGGCGGTCGGGCGGCGGTTGAAACGAAATTACATGTTCATTTTCATCCTGATCCTGGTTGCCTGGCTGACGAAAATCTTCTTGCACGCGAAGGAACCGATCAATGATCTGGAAACGTTTTATCATGCGCTGCGGATAGGACACATCCCGGCCTGGTTCGTGGCGCTCGTTTTTGTGGCCACGTTCCTTACCGTGATTTCAATCACGATTTACGTCAGTAAGCGGACCTCCGGCGAAATCTCCGAGTTCGGCACCCATCGCTCGCTCTGGCGCATTTAAGGCGTGCCGAAGCGAATGCAATCTTCTACAACCAATTCCATGAAGGTCTTAATCTGCTGCATCAGCACACTGTTTCTCATGGTTGTCGTCTTTTCTGCGGTTCAGTCTGGCAACGCCGCACATCAGCCGGGAGGTCGTCTGATTGTCATCAGAACTGCCAACTTCGGCTGGAACGTTGCCGCCAATCTGAAGATCGATGGCCAAACCGTGACGAACATTGTCCAG
>JBLMXD010000260.1:0-3918 GCA_050257575.1 Alphaproteobacteria bacterium
GTTTCATGCATTCACCGGGCGGAGTTTTTCACAATACACAAAGATGATTTGAAAATTCATTCCCGAGATTTCTTCTTCTAAGTCGCGTGAATAACCCGTGGTCTCGCCCCCGAGCATTCCTCGCAAATTACCACTGCCGAAGAGTTGTTGATAATGTCTGGAATCTGCACTCACAATTGTACGCGGGCCCAAAGAAGACAGTACTTATTAGAACTTATTCAAAGTTATTGGCGCGTTGCTCGAAGATGCTTTGACACCGCGACAGTAAAGCGATCTGCAAAGAGACGCGGGCTTACAGTAAATGATAGGGGTCAACATCAACCGTCACGGTGACGTCTTCGGGGAATGGCAACTTGTCGAGCGTTTCGCGGACGAGCCGGCTCAGACGCATGATAGCTTCGCCGCGGATCAGGATATGAAAACGAAATTGGCCTTGTAGTTTTTCCAGTGGCGCGGGGGTTGCGTCGCCCAGGATGAACTCCTCTGGCAAAGCTTCTTTCAAACGACGTTTTAGGGTTTCGGCCGAAAGTTTTGCGCGACCTTCGTGCGGCGAGCGCACAGAGATCAGTATTGCGTGTCTGAAGGGAGGGAATTCACAGCGGTCGCGAAATTCGAGTTCCTGCTGGAAGTAACCAGCGAAATCATGGTGCCGCGCGAACTGGATCGATGGGGAAAACGGCGTGTAGGTTTGCACGAAAACTTCGCCGGGCATTTCGCCGCGGCCGGCGCGACCAGCGACCTGGGTGAGAAGCTGAAATGTTCGTTCGCCTGCCCGGAAATCCGGTAGGTGCAGCGCGAGATCGGCATTGATGATGCCCACCAGCGTCACATTTGGGAAATGCAATCCTTTTGCGATCATTTGCGTGCCGACCAGAATGTCGATCTTCCCGCTCCGAAAGTTGCGCAGGGTTTCGCGGTATGCGTCCTTGCGCGTCATTGAATCGGCGTCCATGCGGCGCACCACAGCCTTTGGATAAATCTGAGCGACAATTGATTCCACTTTTTCGGTACCAAACCCGTAGTAGATCAATGCATCCTGTCCGCATGCCGGACACTTCTTTGGCACGGCGGCAGTGTGCCCGCACAAATGACAGCTTAGTCGTCCAGACATCGTGTCGCCGCGGCGAGACGATCCACCATGAAAATGCTGGTGAAAAGTGAGCGCGACACTGCAATTGGGACAGTTGCGTGCTTCGCCGCAATTGCTGCACAGCAGCGACGTGGAAAACCCGCGCCGGTTTAGAAACAATATCGTTTGTTCGCGTTTCTCCAGGCGATCGGCAATAGCCTGCGACAACTTTTCTGAAAGGATGATGGATTTCTTTTCCTTCCGCCGTTCCTGGCGCAGATCGACCACGCGCATGAGCGGCATCTGGTTTTGGTCTACGCGCTGCGTGAGTGTAACCAGCCGGTACTTTCCGGTCATCGCGTTGTGATAACTCTCCAATGATGGCGTGGCGCTACCCAAAACAACAACACACCGCTCGATCTTCGCCCGCACGACTGCGACGTCGCGCGCATGATAGCGTGGCGCTTCCTCCTGCTTGTATGTCGTCTCGTGTTCTTCATCCACCACGATGAGCCCGAGATTCTTCAGGGGCGCGAACACTGCGCTCCGCGCACCAATCACGATGCGCGCCCGGCCGGAATGAATCTTATGCCATTCATCGTGACGCTCGCCCTCAGACAAATGACTGTGCAACACCGCGACGTCGTCCTGCGCCTCGGCGAAACGGCCCTTGAAACGTTCAACTGTTTGTGGCGTGAGCGAAATCTCGGGGACCAGAACGATTGCAGTGCGACCGCGTTCGAGTGCAGCGCGGATCGCCTGCAGATAGACTTCCGTCTTGCCGGAGCCGGTGACGCCGTGAAGCAGGATCGGGCGCGCGTTTTCAGGGGCGTCGAGCTCCTGCATGATTTCGCTTAAGGCGAGCGTTTGTTCCTCGTTCAAGACGAGGCTGGAGGTCGCGATAAACTGTTCGTCTGCGTGCGGATCGCGCACAACAGCTTCCTCACGCAATTCAGCGAGGCCACGTTTCACCAGGGCGCGCAAAGTCTGGCTATCGAGTGACGTTTGCCGCAGCAAATCGGCTGCGCGCACCGGCTTTTCGAGGTTCAAAATTGCTTGTAGCAGTTCTGCCTGCCGGGGCGCGCGTCTTCGCAACTTTTCGATTTCGCTTTCATCGATCTTTTTTCCGGGTTGTACGAACAATTGTTTTTTCCATCCTACTTCTGCGCGCCGGATCACTTGCGGAAGCACACTGCGCATCACCGTTTCGATCGGGCAGCAGTAGTAATTGCCGATCCACCTGGCCAGTTCCAACAATCGCTCACTCAGGATCGGGGCTTCGCCAATCACCGCTTCGATTGGCCGGATGCCTTTCGCATCGCTTTTCCCGGGAATCGCAACAACGGTTGCCAGCGCCGATTTATCGCGGAACGGCACCCGCACGCGCGATCCGATTCCGATCCGCTCGGCCAACGTTTCCGGCACGGAATAATCGAGCTCGCGATGAATAGCCCGATCAACGATGACGCGAACGTACCGCATCCGGTCCTCAGGATTCATGCTCGTGCTGATGCTCGTAATTCTGTAATCGGTTATTGTAGCACGGGTTCAATGATTCAATTCCTCTTCAAACTGGTTCTCTGCTTATTACTGGCAGTGGCTGCGGCATTTGCCTATCTGACAATCAAGTCAGGGGACCCGCTTTACACCGGTTATGAATGGATGAGCCCGGCCCGGTTTCATCAATACGACCGGCTTATTCGGAGCGTTGCATCGGAACATCATTTGGATCCGATGCTGGTGAAAGCGGTGGTGTGGCGTGAGAGCCGATTCGATCCAAGGAAACGTGGCACCCACGGAGAACGGGGATTGATGCAGGTGACCGAACGGGCGGCCAACGAATGGGCACGCGAAAACAAGATAGCCGGCTTTAACCCGGATCAACTTTTTGAGCCAAAGATGAATCTGGAAGCAGGTTCGTGGTATTTGCATCGCGCGATTCAACATTGGGATCATCAGTCCGATCCCATTCCGTTCGCCCTCGCGGAGTACAATGCTGGGGCTAGTCGCGCCCAGCGTTGGAGCGGTGGGAATACCCTCGCCGAGGTCTCAGAGCGCCAGTTTCTTGAGAACATCGATTTTCCTGCAACCCGCAGGTACGTCGAGTCGATCGTCGATCGGTACAAATTTTATCAGCGTCGCGGCAGGATGTGATGGGCGACCGTCGTCGCGAGCGATCGGACCAGGTTGGTTCTGTTTTTCAGGTTGTGCAGTAAGAATACCCATCTAGGTTTCCCGACTTCAGCAACCAGGGAATGCGCCACGTTTTTCTTAGAAGAGGTTTTGCGGTGGTGTGTGTTGTGCTTGGACTAGGCGTCGCGGCCGATCTCAGTTCGTCGGGACAAGCGCAGGCCATAAACGCATCTCCATTCGAAGCGGGATCAGGCATCCATCAAACGCAGGCACAAGCGGAGACGTTGCTTCAGATTCCGAACCTGAGCGAAGTCGCGCCGAACAATGAAGTTCTTTCGCCGCCGCCACCGACGCGCACCAGTTTTATGGCGACCTGGCCGACTGTAGACGGCGTGCGGGGATACCTGCTGGATGTTTCAACGAGCAGGACGTTCAATAGTTTTGTTGATGGTTATCACGAGCTCGACGTTGGCGATGTGACCGGACGCGTGGTGACCGGATTGAGCTGCGGGACTACATATTACTATCGAGTGCTTCCCTACGATCAAACGGGGCCTGACCGCTATTCAGAGACTATGGCGGTTACAACAGAGACAACCACGGGGTTGGTCATTCACGCAACATTCGACAGCTCTATTACGGGCAACTCGAACTCGGCGGCCATCCAGGCAACCATCAATCAGGCGATCGCAAGGTACGAATCGCTGTTTAGAGAC
>JBLMXD010000261.1:0-3365 GCA_050257575.1 Alphaproteobacteria bacterium
GATTGGGCGGGCCGATCCGCTTCGAGTTTTACCGTGATTCGCCCAAACATCCGAAGACCGATATCAAGTCGTTCACCGTTTCCATGCGCACAGAGGATGACCGGTGGAAGGCGATGTGGTCCATCTTGAGCGACCGTGGTCTGACAAAGCCGATCGAGTACGGAGTCACGCCTGCTGGGTTTACCACGATGATTCAACCGCAGAAGCTCATTCCCGGTCGCGTTTACGCCGGGTTCGCTACTGATGGACACGGAGGCACATCTCGCGTCACTTTCGGATTCGATAAAAACGGGAGCATGACCTTCCCGGATTCATTCGATCAATGAGTGGCGAATGAAAGCATCCAACCAATCGCCCGCCGCGATCTTCATCGGTATGAACCAGGTCGGAGTTAACCCTGACGACAAAGGGGTTGAGATCCTTCGACGCCTCGCAGCTGACTAAAAATCCGATGGATGCCCAAACAACAAGGCAAACTGTTGAACCGACCCCCGGTTCCAACCCGGATGGGCCGATCTGGGGTTATCATTTTGCCCCCAACCAGCCAGCGCGGTCCATCACGTCGGAGGCAGCGATTCAGTTTTTGACCGCACCGGGTCCTTCGCCACCGGGTGAATTCCTCTGGTTGCATTTTTCGCTTTCCAATGTGGCTTCTGAGCCCTGGCTACGCAGATATCTGAACTTGCCCGATAGCTTCTACGAAGCGCTGCACACCGAGGTAGATTCCACGCGTTTGGAGCAGGACGGGGATTCACTGGTAGCACGCATCCACGATGTGCTCTTTGATTTCACCTTTAACGCTCCGGTGTCGAGCACCAGTCTTTGCATAAAGCCGCGCGCGTTGGTAAGCGCGCACGTACGGCCATGGCGTTCGATTGAGAAACTCCGGGCGGCGGTGGACGCGGGCCATGTCTTTCGCTCACCGATTGAAGTGTTGTCGACGTTGTTGCGGGATCAGGCCAATGTGTTGGTCGACATTATCCGGAAATCCACCAAGCGTGTGGATCCGATGGAAGAAGGGTTGCTGGCCAAACGGATTTCCGTGAGCCGCAGCGAATTGGGTGCTCTGCGCCGGATGCTGGTGCGACTCCAACGACTTTTGGCCCCGGAACCCGCTGCATTCTTTAGGCTGCTTAACCGGCCTCCTGATTGGATTGCCGAAGAAGAGCTTCAGGACCTGCATCAGGCAGCAGACAAGTTCTCCAGCGCCATCGGCGACGCAGCGAACCTGGTCGAGCGCGTTAAGCAACTGCAGGAAGAATTGTCCGCTCTCGTCAATGAACAGACGAGTCGCACACTGTTCGTGTTGACGGTGGTCACGGTGCTGGCCCTGCCGATCAACCTGGTGGCGGGCTTGTTTGGGATGAATGTCGGCGGTATTCCGTTGTCTCAACATCCGTACGGTTTCTTTTTGGTCGTGGCACCCTTACTGATCTTGACAGCGTTCCTGGCGTATTGGGGATTGGGCAGGCGCCGCGACTAGGGACACACAGATGCCTACGTCCCGCTGAAGGTTCGATGCCCGCAGCGTCTAACGCCGGCGCAGTGGCAAACGTTCTCGAAGCCAACAAAGATCTCGTTCGCCGCTTTTACGCGAAGGTCATCAACGGGCTCGCCTGCTGAACACGGATTTCATGCACAACGGCGAAGCGCGCGGAGCATTCGACGTGGGCAGCCAAAAAAAATTTGCCAAACCAGGCAATACGCCGCAGCCATAAACGGCGGGAATAACAATGGTTTGGCATTCAAACGCCGGAATTTGATGCCGAAATTTCCGTCCGCTCGCAACCTCAACTAACGAAAGGAGCACCATGGCAGCCAATCACAAAGAGACATCGAAGGAATTACTGCAACTTTGGGGCGACAACGCACTGCATACATCGCCCGATTATCTGGCACCACAGTACGTGAATCACCAAATGCCGGACGCTGCGGGCGGAACATCGACCAAATCGCTGGAGGAATGGAAAGGGTTGGTCGCTGATTTTCACAAGGGGTTCTCCGATGTAAAGATGGAGGTCCTGCTGCAGGTCGAGGAAGGCGATTACGTCTGCTCAAGATGGCGGATGACAGCAAAGAACACAGGCAAGTTCGAAAAATACCCAGCGACCGGTAAGACCACTACCTGGACGGGCGTCCACACCGATCACTACGAAGGCGACAAACTGGTCGAAAGCTGGGTTGACTGGGATAAGTACAGCTTTCTGGAAGGACTAGAACTGGTAAGCTAACGCCCCAATCGGTCGCAACGACAGACTCGTTAGGCGCCGTCGCCGCTAGCTTTTACTCATAGCTGATCGGTATGCGGAACTGAGAGACTGTGCCAGGTTTGAACCGCCATTCTTTGAATGTTTGCACGGTAAATCTATCGAGGAACCGGCTGCCGGTGCTTTGAGTCATCGTCACATCGGTGACTTTCCCAGTGTCGGTATCGACCGTCAGGACACAAATGCCGCTTCCGATAAGATGGCGGCGCTTCGCTTCATAGGGATACTTAGGCAAAGGTGCGGTGATCGCCATGGATTGAGCAACCGACAGCGATATCGGAACGGGCTCGGCGACGCTCGGTGCGACGGATTGCACAGCAGGTCGCGGTCGCGACCGTTTTCTGGAGCGCGGCTTTCTTTCCACCGGTGCTGATTCTTCTTCAGGAGGAGCCGATTTTGTCAGATACGCCGACGTCGAATTCGACGTCTTAGATTCAACCGCCGATCCGGGTTCGGGCGTTTTTTCCTCCTTCGTCAGGACCGGCGGCAGTTCTTCCGCAAGGGGCGTCGGCTTAGGTGTAGGCGCAACCTTTTGCCTGGGCGTCGTCGCAAACGTTTGTGAGTTTGATTCGCCTCTTGCCTTTTTCGATTTGGACGACGAAGTCGTCGCGCCGGTCTGAAATTGATCCGGAAGGTGCGCCGAAGTCGCCTCCTGCGCTTGTGCTACGTGCGGACCGGCAAACCCCACGCCAGCGCACACAAGAGCGAAGATCCCTCCGCGCACACGCATCGGAAAACTTCCGCCCCCAATTAGGAACGTCAAATTACGATGGCCTGTCGCTTCAGCCGGCGAAGGAGGCAACCCGCCGAATTTTGCAACGGGAGCCTGTGTTTCGTAAGTTGTCCTTAACAGGTGTCACTTCCTTATGCTTCTCGTCACTGCGACAGACATTACGGTGTGGATCTTCTCCGCGTTGCTCGCGCTCGGCATCGGCGTGAGCAAGTACGGGAAATGGAAAGCGCGGAATCAGCTGGTACGCGATCTCGCAGCCATGGATCGGGAGCGCCGGGAGAAAATGCTCAGCAGAATGAATCCCCAGCTGGCGATGGAAGCGCGCCAGGAATTGATGCGACGATTTAACATCGTCTAAGTCAGCT
>JBLMXD010000262.1:0-3363 GCA_050257575.1 Alphaproteobacteria bacterium
GCCGAAGCCGTTATCTCGATCGGACTCTCCAAAACCGGGGAGACGATCGACACCAATTTCCCGTTGCTGCAGCAAATGATCCACCGCGTCCGCAAATGCCGCGTATTCGGCAGCGCCGCGCTCGACATGGCATACGTGGCGTGCGGACGATTCGACGCCTACGTTGAAACCGGAATCAGCTTGTGGGACATCGCGGCGGGCTGGTTACTGGTTGAAAACGCCGGCGGCACTGTCGATCTTCGCCCTCGCGAGAACATGAAAGACAAGTACAGCATCATCGCCTCAAGCGGGCGGATCGATTTAAAACTGCAATGAATAACGGATTTTTCGAACACTTCGTTAGGCGAAACGCATGATCAGGTCCGGCATCGGTTACGATATCCATCGTTTCGCCGAAGGATTGAAACTCATCCTGGGTGGCGTCGAGATTGCCCATGCGAGCGGGCTGGAGGGACACTCCGACGCCGATGTTCTTTCGCACGCGATTGCGGATGCGTTGCTCGGCGCGGTGGGCGCCGGAGACATCGGTCAGCTTTTCCCTAACACCGACGAATCGATTCGCGGCATCAGCAGCATGGAAATCCTGAAGCGTGTTGCCAGTTTGCTTGCCGAGAAAAATGCGCGGGTGGTTAATGTTGATGCGACCGTCATTGCTGAGGTGCCAAGACTCGCGCCGCATGCCCCGGCCATGCGAAAACAAATCGCCGCAGCGATTGGCATGAGTGAATCGGACGTGAGCGTAAAAGCGACAACGAATGAAAGGCTCGGGCCAATCGGAGAAGGCGAAGGCATCGCCGCTGTCGCGATCGCGACAGTCGATATGACGTGATGGCATTGCGTTTCTTCAACACGTACTCGCGCAAAATTGAGGAATTCGAGCCGCGCGATCCCTCCGAACGTCCGACCCGCGTGTACACTTGCGGCCCGACTGTGTACAGCCGGGCGCATATCGGAAATTTCCGAGCATACATTTTCGAAGACATGCTCCAGCGCCATCTCGAATCGCGCGGCTACAAGGTGCATCGCGTAATGAACATCACCGATGTGGATGACAAGACGATCCGCGGCGCCCGTGAAGCCGGGGTGCCTCTGGCAAAATTTACCGAGCAATTTAAACAGGCCTTCTTCGACGACCTCGATACACTGCGAATCAAACGCGCCAACGAATTCCCATGCGCCACAGACCAGCGCTACATCGACAGAATGATCGAGATGATCGGCAAGCTCATCGTAAACGGCCTCGCTTATCAGGCTGAGGATAAATCGGTCTATTTCCGTATTAACAAGTTCCCGGAGTACGGAAAGCTCGCGCATTTCGACCTGACGCAGTTGCAATCAACCGGTCGCGTGAGACACGACGAATACGACAAGGAACACATCGGCGATTTCGCGTTGTGGAAAGCGTGGGACCTGGAGGACGGCGACGTGAAATGGGATTCGCCGTGGGGCCCGGGCCGTCCCGGCTGGCATATCGAGTGCAGTGCAATGTCGACCGCCCTGCTGGGTGATCAGATCGATATCCACTGTGGCGGGGTCGATAATATCTTCCCGCATCACGAAGCCGAGATCGCACAGAGTGAAGGCGTAACGGGAAAGAAGTTCGTGCGCTACTGGCTGCATTGCGCGCACCTCCTCGTGGATGGCCAGAAGATGGCGAAATCGCTGGGCAATTTTTATACCGTGCAGGACGTTCTGGCTAAGGGTTACAGCGGGCGGGAGCTCCGTTACGCGCTGCTGCGCGTGCATTATCGCGCGCCGCTGAATTTTACCTGGGAAGGGATGAATGAGGCACGCGAATCGTTAGGCCGCATCGATGAATGGCTGGAACGTCTGTACGGAGTCGCGGGCACGGAAAACGCCCAGCGCTCGACCTCCAGCGTTCAACGTCCAACCGCAGGTTTTGAGGAAGCGCTGGACGATGATCTGAACATTTCGGCCGCCCTCGGATTTTTGTTCGAAGCGATTCGGCAAACCAATCGCTCCCTGGATCGCAACGAAATTGACGCGGCAGCGGCAAGCGCGTGGCTGGAGTGGTGGAAACGGATCAACGGCGTTCTCGATCTCGAGGCGGGGATGGAGATCGTTGTTCCGCCGGAAGTGACTCAGTTGGCGGAACAACGGGAGACCGCGCGGCGCGAGAAAAATTGGAAACGCAGCGACGAATTACGCGAGCAAATTCTCGCGCTCGGCTGGGAACTGCGCGACACGAAAGAAGGGCCAAAGCTCACCCGGCGTGCCAGCTCCCCTTAGCGTTATCCCTCTTCGAACTTGTAACCAAACTGTTCGATTTCCCGAGCAAACCGAGTACGCACCAACTCGCAAAGGTCGTCATCGTAATATTTGGAATAATGTCCGCGCGTTGAGCGGTTGTATTGCGGCAGCGTCGGTTCCGGAATGTTTAAACGGCTACAAACGTCGCCAAAGTCGTCAGACAGATTTTCGAAACGCATAATGTAATCGACATTCCCAAATGGATCCTCGTCGTCCTGAGCCAGCCGTAGATAATCCGCCACCGATACGGCTTTGGAGATAATCTCGCGGAATTTCTTCCGGTTCCAATTTTCCGGGGTTTGCGTGGGCGTAAAGTAATATGAGACCATTCGATCCCAGGGATTGCGCACGCAGGTGAACTTGTAAAGGCTGCGGAACTGCTCTTCGCCAAGGGCCTGGCGATACTCCTTCAGCGTAGAGTGTTTCCTGATTCCATACTTTGGATTGCGCAGTCCGAAACGTTCGATCCCGTCCTGCTCCTTACGCAAAGCAACGAGTTGATCCTCCGAATAATCGCGCAAAACGCTTTGAATTGAATTACCGGCCGTTTTCGGAATGTGAACGAAAAGGAAACTGTTTCGAAAGGAAATCATCGGACCGCTCGCGCCGGAACTTACCCGCGTCGGTCGATCACGCGAATGCCAGAACCAATCGATTTCCGACGCTCACCGCTTGCTGATACGTCTGTTTTCGGCAAGCTGCCGAAAACAACCCCGAAAGCTTTCGTGGTGGCATCCATGGCCAAGCCATGATCGTGTCGCATAAATATAGATTCATCTTCATTAAAACGGCTAAAACAGCCGGTACAAGCATCGAAGTCTTTTTGTCGAAACAATGTGGACCGCAGGATATCGTGACGCCCGTTGTGCCACCGATCGAAGGACATCAACCGCGCAATTACGAGGGGTTCATTAATCCAATCCCGGAAATCTTAGAGCGACCCGGCAAGCTTTTCTCAGCGCTGCACCACGCAATCACCAGCTGTACGAAATTTTATAACCACATGCCGGCACGCGAAGTGAAAAACCGCGTTCCTCCCGGGATCTGGAACGGATACTTCAAGTTTTGCGTGGAACGAAATCCGTGGGACAA
>JBLMXD010000263.1:0-3315 GCA_050257575.1 Alphaproteobacteria bacterium
TCATTGACGCGATCAACGAGCAAATCGGATACGAGTTCAGCGCTTCGGTGCAATATTATGCCATCGCGGCGCATTTTGCGGCGGAGGCGCTGCCGCAACTTTCGCAGCATTTTTTCCAACAGGCAGAAGAGGAGAAAGGACATGCGCTGCGGTTTATCAAATACGTAGTCGACGCCGGTGGCCGTGTCGTAATCCCAGCCATCGACGCCCCGAAATCAAAATTCAAGACACCTCGAGATGCAGTAAAACTGTCACTCGACCAGGAGATTCACGTGACCAATCAGATCAACGGGTTGGTCGAACTCGCACGAAAGCAGAACGACTATATCACGATCAATTTTTTGCAGTGGTTTTTGACGGAACAACTCGAGGAAGTTTCATCGATGGATAATCTGCTCAAGATCGTCGAACGAGCTGGCGGTGATCTCTTGCAGGCGGATGAATACCTGGCTCGCGTCGGCATAAGAGCGATTCCAGACTCGGCAAAGTAACGTCGCACCCGGATTGCCGCCCAGGCAGCAGGTAATTGAAAGCGGAGGCTGATACGGGCTTCAAAGACCATTTTTCGAAGCAGGCGGCAGGGTATGCAAAGTTCAGGCCGCGGTATCCGCAAGAATTATTCGACTATCTTGGATCCATCGCGCCAAGTCTTCAGATCGCATGGGATTGCGGCACGGGGAGTGGACAAGCTGCAATTGGATTGGCATCAGTGTTCGATCGGGTCATTGCCACTGATGCGAGTGAGAAGCAGATCGCGAATGCGCAACCCGATAAGGTAGTCGAGTATCGTGTTGCCGCCGCGGAAGACAGCGGCATCGGATCAGAGACGGTCGATCTGGTTATGGTTGCGCAAGCATTGCACTGGTTCGATCTCGACCGTTTTTACCCGGAAGCGCAGCGGGTGTTGAAACGTGATGGCGTCTTCGCTGCATCGGCTTACAACTTGTTGCACATTGAACCGGCCATCGATGATGTGGTAAATCGATACTACTACGACGTCGTCGGGCCCTTCTGGCCGCCTGAGCGCGAGCTTGTCGAGCAGTTCGCCGAAATTCCTTTCCCGTTTCAAGAGATCGATCCGCCCAATTTCGAAATGACAGTGGATTGGAATCTCGATCAACTGGTGGGCTACCTTCAAACCTGGTCATCGACTCAGCGGTTCATCACTGCCAATGGTAGCGATCCCTTGGAAGAAATAAGCAATGACCTTGTCAGCGTGTGGGGAACTCCCGAGCAAACACGCAATATCAGATGGCCATTAACGTTCCGTGTTAGCGTAAATAATACTTCATGACGCAAACTCGCCCTGTTTAATCTCGAAGTTAAACGAGAACGCTCAAAATACTTCCACTTATAATTAGATCCAGCCTAACGAGGTTCGGAAGTAAAAGCTTGCACTTGATCGGCATTGGGGAGTTTAATGGAGGCATGAATGCAAAAATCTTTACATCCATAATTGTCGGTGGATGCATGTTCAGCGGGATTGCATCCGGACAAATTCTCACCATCGCGGGCTCAGTCTGTTCATGCGATAGCAAGCAGATCACGGTGCAAGAAGGAACCCACTACTGGATAGTGCAACGCACCCGCGACACAACGATTACCGGCACGTGTACGCCCGGTTCCACGGTGAACGTCCAGTGCAAGTCGCCAGACGCACAACGGAAAGAAGGCTCGTGTCAGGGGACACCAAGCCCGACACCGTCATCGGGTTAGCTGTGATGCGTCGGGTAGCAAACGATAAAAGCGCTTGAATAGAAACAGCTGCAGGCAGTCTAATTCACACATGAAAATCAAATCAGCACTCAGTTTGTTGGGCGCAGCAAGTCTCGCTCTTAGCAGCGTGGCTTTCGCTGGAGCGAAAACCTATGAGGTCACAGGACCGGTTCTGGAAGTGAATGATACAATGATCGTGGTCCAGAAGGGCAAAGACCGCTGGGAGATCAATCGCGATGCGAACACCAAAGTCACAGGTGACGTCAAAGTTGGCGAGAAAGTCCATATTACCTACACGATGACTGCCACGGACGTAGAAGTGAAAGCGGGCAAGGGCGCTAAGAAAGAGGCAGCCAAAGCCGCGCCGACGCCATAAACTGAGAACAAATCGAATCGCCGGATGTGCTTCGCGTATCCGGCGATTTCTGTAGTCGCCTCGCTGTCGCGACGGTCGGGACGCGGCCTACAGGGCCGCCGGTGCATTAGGCTTCGGTGTTTGACACAAACGCCGCTACAATCATCTGCGTCTTCCGCTGCCGCCGAGAATGCCGCCGAGCAAACCACGCGCGATCTGCCGACCCAGTTGACTGCTCGCGGCACGCATCACGCTTTTCGCCATCGAAGTCGCGAGCGAATCATGAACAGCGCCACGCGGGCCGATTGTGGGCTGAAAGGCGGCAGTGACGGTTCCCAACGCCTCGGCCAGCACCGATGATCGCGGCTGTTGTGGCATTGGAGCGGTCTCCGGGACTGGCGGTGTTCCGACGCTTTGCGTTTTCTCCCCTGCTCTGGCCTGCAATCTTTCGTAAGCCGATTCCCGATCGATGGCCTTTTCGTAGTGGCCAGCGAGCACCGACGAATCGATAATTTGCTTTCGCTGATCCGGTGTGATCGCCCCGATTTGACTACGCGGAGGAACAATTTTTGCTCGCTCAACAATCTGCGGACTGCCGTTTTCATCCAACATCGACACAAGCGCTTCGCCAACGGCAAGCTCGGTAAGCACTGTCTCAACATTTAGCTTGGGATTTTGCCGAAACGTTTCGGCCGCGGATTTCACGGCCTTTTGATCGCGTGGAGTGAACGCTCGCAAAGCGTGTTGTACACGATTGCCGAGCTGGCCAAGAACGATTTCAGGAACATCGAGCGGATTCTGGCTAACGAAGTAAACGCCAACTCCTTTAGAGCGAATCAATCGCACCATCTGCTCGATCTTCTGTTCTACCGCCGGCGCGATGTCGGTGAAGAGGAGATGCGCTTCGTCAAAAAAGAAGACAAGCTTCGGTTTCTCCGGATCACCAATTTCGGGGAGATTCTCAAATAACTCCGACAACATCCAGAGCAGAAACGTCGCGTACACTTTCGGCGAATTCTGCATCAGCTTGTCAGCAGCGAGAATGTTAACGATGCCGCGCCCACTTTGAGTTTGAATCAAATCTTCGAGATTCAGCGCGGGCTCGCCGAAAAATTTGTCCGCTCCCTGCGATTCCAGTGCGAGCAGATTGCGCTGAATCGCCCCGGCGCTGGCTGCCGAAATATTTCCATACTGAGTCTTGAATTGATCTGCGTTGTCCGCGACGTACTGCAGCATTGCGCGCA
>JBLMXD010000264.1:0-5827 GCA_050257575.1 Alphaproteobacteria bacterium
GCGACGTTCTGGGCACGCGAAGCAAAGGAGTTGGTGTGGCGGTCCCCTTGGAAAAAGGTACTCGAATGGAAGCCACCGTTCGCCAAGTGGTTTGTCGGGGCCAAGCTCAACATTTCGGAAAATTGCCTGGATCGGCACCTCACAGGACCGCATCGGAACAAGGCCGCCATCATTTGGGAGGGCGAGCCGGGCGACAAGCGCACTCTTACCTATCAACAGCTCCATCGCGAGGTCTGCCGTTTCGCGAATGTTTTAAAACGGAACGACATCAAAAAGGGCGATCGCGTCATCATATATCTGCCAAATATCCCCGAGGCAGCGATTGCCATGCTGGCCTGCGCACGGATCGGCGCCGTGCATTCGGTAGTCTTCGGGGGATTCAGCGCCGACAGCATCCGCGACCGGATCAGCGACAGCGGTGCAATCGCGTTGATTACAGCCGACGGCGCCTATCGCCGCGGGGGCATTGTACCGCTGAAGAAAAATGTCGATGAAGCGCTCCGCGACGCGACGTCTGTCCGGCGGGTGATTGTTTTTCGCCGCGCCGCAAATGATATCCACATGGAGGAAGGCCGGGACGTTTGGTGGCATCGCGAATTGGAGTATGTCGATGCAGATTGCCCTCCCGCGGCGCTAGACAGCGAGCATCCGCTCTACCTTCTCTACACGAGCGGATCGACCGGAAAACCGAAAGGAATCTTGCACACCACCGGCGGTTACCTGGTCGACGTTTATTCAACCACAAAATATGTCTTCGATATCCGCGATGACGACGTTTACTGGTGCACTGCCGACGTGGGCTGGGTCACCGGCCACAGTTACATTGTCTATGGCCCCCTCGCGAATGGCGCGACCGTTGTGATGTACGAAGGCGCACCGAACTGGCCCGAGCCGGACCGTTTCTGGAAAATCATCGAGGAATATCGAGTCACTATTCTCTACACCGCGCCGACGGCGATTCGCGCATTCATCCGCTGGGGTGACGAATGGGTCGCGAAACATGATCTCTCATCATTGCGACTGCTGGGCACAGTGGGCGAACCGATCAATCCGGAAGCCTGGATGTGGTATCACAAAAACATCGGCGGCGGTCGGTGTCCGATTGTTGATACGTGGTGGCAAACCGAGACGGGCTCTATTCTGATCACACCGCTCCCCGGCGCGATTCCGACCAAGCCGGGCAGCGCAACCCTTCCGTTTTTTGGCGTTGATCCAGCCGTAGTCGATGCGAAGGGACACGAAGTCGGGCCGAATATTGGCGGCAAGTTGATCATTCGGCGTCCGTGGCCGTCGATGTTGCGCACGATTTACGGAGACAAGGCACGTTATCGCCAGCAATACTGGAGCGAATTCAAAGGCCATTATCTCACCGGCGACGGTGCGCGCCGCGATGAAGATGGTTATTTCTGGATCGTTGGCCGGATCGACGACGTTCTCAACGTGGCGGGTCACAGACTTGGCACATCGGAAATAGAGAGTGCGCTCGTAAGTCATCCGCGGGTGGCAGAAGCGGCGGTCGTGGGAAGGCCGGACGAACTAAAAGGCCAGGGAGTTGTGGCGTTTGTGACAGTAAAAAGCGGAGTCGAAGTGAACCGTGGACTCAAAGAAGAATTGCGTAATCATGTCAGCACGCATATCGGTGCGATTGCGAAACCGGACGAAGTGCGTTTTGCCGAAGCGCTTCCGAAAACGCGCAGCGGCAAGATCATGCGCCGACTTCTTAAGGAAATCGCAAGCGGCGCAAAGGTTACAGGCGATACGACCACGCTGGAAGACTTTAGTGTATTGGCGAAACTAGCCACATCTGAAGAATAGCGGCAGCTTTCCACGCCACTCGAAAAATCTTTTTCAAACGTTGCCTTAATATAGCTTTTCATCGTGAGCTTTATCCGCACAGGCTTTCGCGAAGTAGCTCTAAAGCTCAAACGCCAGCGAACGCGCATGGCGCTCCGGCACGAGCGACGTCTTCTTCAAAAAAGTGAGATTAACCTGGGGCGCGAGGGAACGGCGCAGGCAGCAAATTTTCCCGAACTGCGCAACGAGATCGTCGCGCTCAAGAAGTTGGAGCAGGAACAAAAGGAAGTCGCGCTTCGAATTGCGCAGATCGAAGAAGGAATTAAAAGGATCGAAGAAGAACGGCAGCAAATTGCGCGTACTCTCGCAGACGCAACCGCGAAGCTCGAAGCGGAAAAGAAGCCACTCCTTCAGCATCGTAATCACGCCAGGGCAAATGCTGAAGTGTGCGAGCGTGAGCTCACCAACGTGGAACGCAGACTTCAGGAGAGCGAAGCCGCCGATCGCGATCTGATGAAGCAGCTGTCCGATCTGCATGCCCTTGATCCGGCTCCGCCGGACCTCGAAACGCTCTCGGCCGGTATCATGGCGAAGCGAGCACGCCTTCCGGATGAACGCGCGGAGCTTGTTAAGGCGCGCATGGGAAGTACCGAAGCCGTGCGCACAGCCAGAGAAAAGCTGACCACTGCGGAAACCGAGCTGGCTACGGTTGAAAAAAACATAGCACGTGCCCGAAGTGAGTTTGAGACTCGCGATCGAAAACTGGTTGAGAGTCTTCGAACTCAACAGCAAGCAGCGCGCGATGCGCAGACGCGACATCAAACCGTTGAAGAGCGGAAGAATCCTGCCTATTTGAATATCGGGCGACACTTGGCCGACAAGGGCGTCGCGCCACCAAACGCGCCGCGGCTGCTGGAGGAAGCGCAGCGTCGTAGAGAAGCGGTCGAGTCGCAATTACAACACCAGGCGGAGCTGGCCAAGCTCTCAAGCCAGATCGACAAACAGGAGCTGCGAAAGTTTTATTTTACTGCGTTCTCAGTCCTGGTTCTGCTGGCAATCACGTTGCTCCTATTTTTTCAGTCTCCTCGCGGGCGTGATTGGTTGCCACAGGAGACCGACACCATCCTCTCGATCAATACCGATCAGTTTGAACGCGCAAACATCGCAAAACGTTGGCGCGACGAACAACCAAATCTTTGGCCGGCCTTGATCGGCCCAGCCGCGTCTGTTCCAGGGTTGAACCCATCCCATGACGCGGTGCGGATCACCCGCGCGCTGACTACAAGCGAAACCGGAGAGACTCGAGAATTCAACCTAATCCAAAGCCGCCGCAGTCTGGCCAAAGTCATCCGTACAATCGCAGATGATAAGACCTTTCAAAGGCGCGCGGTTAGCGGTAGTGGACTGCCGGAGTGGCAACGACAGAGCACCTCCGCTGAGGCTGCCGCGGGCAAGGCAGATTTTGCCGTCGCCCGCATCGGACCGGCAACCCTCGCCGTTGGCGCGCCGGCACAAGTCGACGAGCTGGTGCTGGTACGCCTGGGAATAAAACCGGATCTGAAAATTACCGGACAACTCTTCGATCGCTTTGAAGCTCTGGATCAAGAAAGCGCGCTGCGACTCATCTCGCGCGACCCTACGGATCTCTCCCGCGTTTTTCATCCCATATTTTCCCCTGAACTACTCGAAGCTTCGCAATTGATCGGCCTTGCCGTGGACCTGCAAAATCCAGTAAAAGCCAGGATCCTTATCAAAGTGAATGCTCCGAAGAATGCCGCCGCCCTCGCGCAGGATTTGCGCAGCAATCCGCAACAGTGGTTGCGCTTCCCCGACTCCCAACTGTTGCTGTACTCTCAACCGCCGGAGATCCAAACCCAAGGCGATTCCAACCTGGAATTGCGTTTTACTGTACCGGAAGAAAGTGCCCGGCTTCTCGTGGAACGTCTGGCGGGAATGGATGTTCCCAAACCAGCTGTGGCAGCGTACTAGCGAACCAAAATGCAAGCGCGCCACGGCAAAAATTGGATTTGTTTGGGTGTAGCTCTGGGGTCCGTACTGATTTTAAGTGACGCAAAGGGTGGTGGTCCTCTCGTCGATATTCAATCGGTGAATCCTACCATCGTGGTAGAGTTGCGATACGCGGGAAGCAACAATTTGGTGAAACATCCGCTTTATCCCCAGGGGACGCGCGCTCTCGCACGGCCCGAGGTCGCTTCAGCTTTGACAAAAGCCCAGGCATTTCTTCGCCGGTACCAGTACGGACTAAAGATCTGGGACGCCTACCGCCCCGTCGCGGTACAAACAAAGCTTTGGGACGCATCGCGCAATAGTGACTTCGTCGCGAATCCCGAAGTCGGCGTTGGTTCGCTGCACAGCTGGGGAATTGCCGTCGACGCTACGCTCGTAGACTCGTGGAACCGCCCCGTAACCATGCCGAGTGATTTTGACGACTTTACGCCGGCTGGCATGTGGCGATATACGGGGTCTTCTTTCGAGATCCTCAGTCACCTTCGTTTGCTACAGTACGCCATGTATCGCGCCGGATTTTGGGGAATGCGCACCGAATGGTGGCATTTCACGGTGGCAGACTGGCGAAAATTTCTGCCGGAACAGGCACAACGTTCCGCGCACGTCTGTGGAACTCACTGGAGCGGCAAATTATGATCGAGGGTTTTATTCGTGGTTTGCGTCAGCCGGAATATGTCCACGTATTGCTCAATCCGCTGCCCGTGTATGGGCTGCTGATCAGTTGGATCGGTCTTATCGCTGCGCTGATTTCGAAAAGTCGGCGAGCGCAGATTGTGATGTTGATCCTCGTATTCATCACATCGCTTTCTGCATGGCCAGTATATGAATTTGGCCAGCAGGGATACGACCGCGTCCTGGCCATGACCGATGATGACGGTCACGCCTGGCTCGACGAACATGAAGAGCGCGCCGAAAAATTAATCTACATCTTTTACGCGCTCGCGGCTTTGAGCGTCGCCGCAGTCACTGTGCCGTTGCGATGGCCGAGGTCGGCTGCGCCACTCGCGATCGCCGTAGCGATCGTCGCAGCGACGGCCTTAGCCTCTGGCTCCTACATCGCGTACGCCGGGGGCAAAATCCGCCACCGCGAGTTTAGAAACGAGCCTGCCCCGCCAATCCGATCGCAAGAAGATTAGGACGTTGCACGCCTTCTCGAGGCGTCTGTATCAAACGCCCGGACGCTTCACATAGGCGCTCCTACAACACTTTACAATGAACACCGAACTGGTCCGCGCAGAACGGGACGTCGAAAAGCACAGCGTCGCTCTCAAGAAACCGCTGGCCCTTCGCGATCTTGTTCTGACGCAAATTCTGTTTGTAGTCGGCTCCAGCTGGGTGGGCGCTGCGGCGAAACTCGGATGCGCCCACCTGTTCTTCTGGTTGCTGGCGATATTACTTTTCTACATTCCGCAAGCTGCCGTCGTCATCTATCTCAGCAATCGAATGCCCCTCGAAGGCGGCATTTATCAATGGGCCAAGCTCGGCTTCAACGAGTTCGCGGGCTTTATTGTCGCCTGGAATTTATGGTTACTTTCGATCACGGTTATCGCGCTGGCCGGAATGTTCACCACCACGAACATCTCCTATGCAATTGGTCCCACGGCGGCATGGATGCCGAACAGCAAATTATGCGTGTCGCTGATCAGCGCGACACTGGTTATTGGTCTCGGGTGGTCTTGCGTGCGCGGTTTGTCGTTAGGCAAATGGGTCCACAATGTCGGGGCGTTCGCGATGCTTGTCGTCTATTCAGCCTTGATCCTGTTACCATTGCTCGGGCTGGCGCGGGGCGAATTAAAGTCGTATCACCCGTTGCAATTCGCTTTGCCCGCCATGTCGATCTTTTATTGTTTCAATATTTTCACCAAGCTCGCAGTAGGCGCGCTCAGCGGATTTGAATATGTCGCGATCCTCGCGGGCGAAACGCGCTCGCCCGCGCGCGACATCGGCCGCTCGGTGCTGATCGCCTCACCGGTTATTGCGTTGATGTTCATTCTTGGCACGAGCT
>JBLMXD010000265.1:0-14096 GCA_050257575.1 Alphaproteobacteria bacterium
CTCCATGCACATGAGCCGATGCGTATTTTCTGCTGGTCAAAGAGATTCACACAGAATCGAAAAGGTATTCGGTTTTGTCCGTCCGGGAAGATGTCACATCATAAGACAAGAATGCGCGGAAAACTTGACGGGCTGGATAAGTTAACTAGGCTGGCACACTTGGATGCAAGCGGTTATTCGCGGTCTTCTAGTTCTCTTTGTCGCCCTGTTCTTTCTGCCCGAACTGGGTAACGCTACTATCGTCTTTAAGCCGGGAAAAAAAGCAAAATTCGTCGCGCCCGGCGAGGAAGAGATGAGCGGTGACGCGTCCCAACTGTATCAGGTTGGCCAGACCGCGGAAAAAGAAGGGAACCCTAAGCGCGCCATCAGGGCCTATAAAACCATCGTCAAGCGTCACCCCAAAGATGCGTTGGCTCCTACGGCGCTCTATCGTGCGGCTCAATTGCAGGAACAAGTTCATGATTACACTCCGGCCGCGGATTCATATCTCCAGTTGGTCGAAAGTTATGCAAGCAGTACGCATTTTGACGATGCGATCGAAGGGCAATTCCGTATCGGGGAACTTTATCTTAATGGGAAGAAATTGAAGATTTTGGGAATTCCGGTTGCTTCGGCATTGGACCGCGCAGTGACGGTCTTCGCAAACGTCGTCCGGACCGCGCCATTTGGAAAATATACGGCCCGTGCACAGTTCGATATTGGCCTGGCGCGTGAAAAGCAGGGGGCAAACGACGCGGCGATCCAGGCTTATCAGGCGGTGGTAGATAAATTTCCGAACGAGCCGATAGCCATAGATGCGCAATATCAAATAGGTTACATCTGGTTTACGGCGGCCAAATTGGGAACACATGACGCCGCGGCGGCAGCCAATGCAAAAACTGCGTTCCAAGACTTTCTCTTCCATTATCCCAAGAGCGAAAAAGCCGCGCAGGCTCGCAAGAACCTAGACATTCTCGAGCACAAACAGACTAGTAATTCTTACAACGTCGCGAAATTTTACGACAAACAAAAATATTATCGCGCGGCAGTGATCTACTACAATGAAGTGATTCGGCAGCAGCCAGGCTCAAAGGAGAGCGACGAGGCGAAGAAACGGATTGACCAGTTGCGCGCCAAATTTGGCGATGCGGCGCTTCAGCCGGCTATCTCGGTGTCACATGACGCCAAGAAAAAAGCCGAGGCGCACGGATCGCGTACTGCCGGAACCGGATCTGGACCCGCCAAACCGGGCGCGCCGAATAACGAAGCGCCTTTGCCTTCATCCGACTCGGCGGACAGTTCACTCCCGCCGCCCGCTTCTCTGGCGCCGGATACGACTACCGCGCCTGAACCTCCGTTACCTTCGCAGGGCACGAGCAGCAGCTTCGATCCTTCCAATCCTCCCGGAGCGTCGGCTGCCCCCGAAGCGTCCGCCTCACCGGCGCCTTGAAAGCCTCAATTGCGACAATTTTTTGCCTTGCGGTCTCTGGGTGTCTTGGCTACCACGTCGGACCGGTAAAGCCATACTACCTCCGGGAGGTCCACACGATTGCGGTGCCGACGTTCAAAAATCGCACTCTTGTACCCCGAGTAGAAGTTTTGATCACGGACACGGTGATCAAACAATTCCAACAGGACGGTACGTTTCAGATTACAAGCGACGATAAGGCAGATGCGACCTTGAATGGGGAGGTATCTCGGATTACACGCTCCCCCGCCCGATCAGTCCGCGGCAACGTGCTGGCTACAACCGAGTTTAATCTGGCTCTTAGTATCAGATACTCGCTGACTACGCGAGACGGGAAACAGTTGGCCGGCCCCAATTACGCTATCGGAACCACTAGCTTCTTTGTCACCGGCGATGTGACAACTGACGAAAGACAAGCTCTGCCGCTCGCCACAGAGGATCTCGCCACCCGATTAGTTGCTCAACTAAGCGAGGGATGGTGATGAGATGAAAGGTGAAGAGAAGCTCTGGGTAATTCTCAACGACAAGCTTGACAATCTGCGTGCCACAAATCGGTTGCCCGAGGCAATTCGGGTGGCCGAAACGGCGCTTGAAGTTGCCAGACGTGCATTCAAAGGGAACCAGACTGCGCTTGCCGCGAGCTTCGAAAAGTTAGGGCAACTGCTCGAACAAAAAGGAGATCATGCTGGAGCCGAGGCATACTTGCTGAAGGCGCACGTTATCTTGGAGAAAGGCAACCCGCCGGACCAGCGCGCCATTTACCGCTCGGCACGCCGACTCGCGCTGCTCTTTGACGGTCTTGGTCAGTCCGAAGAAGCAATCGATTTCTACCAGAAAGCAATAGCTGCTGGGACGGAGATCGAAGATGTCCCTTACTCAGACATAGGGACGCTTTTGAACAATGTCGCGCTCATTTTGCGGAAGTCCGGCCGGCAAAAGGCGGCAGAGCCCTGTTACCTTCGGGCTCTGGAAATTTATGAGAAACAACTCGGCCCCGACCACCCCGATGTCGCCTCGGTGCTAAATAATCTGGCGGTGTTTTACACCAACGAACGCCGGTATACCGAGGCGGAGAAACTCCATTTACGCGCCTTAGCTATTCGTGAAAAATTGCAACCACGCCCGATTGCAGACATTGCGCAGTCGAAATGCAATCTGGCGGTAGTCTATCATTCAAGAGGCGATTACACCAAGGCAGCGGAACTCTATCAATCCTCTATCAAGAGTTGGGACCAGGTACAGGAGAAGCCTTCCAAGGACTACGAAATTGTCGTGTCCAATTACGCCGATCTCTTGCGTTCCCTTGGTCAGGTGCGCAAAGCACACCAATTGGAGGTACGCGCGCGCAAGAAGCAGTCGGGTTAAACTAACCCGGCATTCGTTCCGATTTCGCCTTGCAGGTGTCCTGGCACGCGCGCATTATTAGGCCCCGCTTTTGCTCGCGTGGCGGAACCGGCAGACGCGTACGGCTCAGGACCGTATGGGGAAACCCGTGGAGGTTCGAGTCCTCTCGCGAGCAGTTATTCCCGCTGCCCGATGTTACACCCGGATCCAGCAACCTGTTCGATGCTAGTCGCAGCCAGTTGCTATTTCTTTCCGGATCTCCTTCTCGCTGCCCAGCGGGCTTTCATCAGTTCCGAAAGCCTTTTTCGACCGGCGGGAGTTAAAGCGCCTTTCTTTCGCCCAGCGGGCTTCTGGCCTCCTGCTGCTTTCCTTCTGGCTGCCCAACGTGCTTTCATTAATAGTGAAAGCCTTTTTCGGCCGGCCGGGGTCAGCTGTCCTTTTCGCTTCGAGGGAGCTGCTGCACCGGTACCACGCTTCTTTGCCCAACGAGCTTTGGCAGCTGCCGAAAGCTTCGCTCTGGTCGCAGGCGAAAAATAGCGTCCGGGGGCCGCAGAAGCGGCTTCCCTCTGAGGCGCACCTCGCAAGATTGAGGAAAGTCGTCGTTGAAGGCTATCGATTTGCTGGCGAATTGAGATCGCTTCCTGTAGATCTTTAACAGATATGTCCATGCCGCTAGATAGCCGTAGTTGCCAAGGATGGCAATTAGTAATTTTTATAACGAGTTCCATCCTTGTTCCTAGTTGTTAGCTCGTTAGTTATGCGACAAGTCATTGGACGGAATGCCAGCAGAAGCCAGTCGATTTTCGATGGGATCACGACATGATCGGTAAGGGTGCGTACGTCCGGGAGATGTTCGGCTCGATTGCAAGGCGCTACGACCTCGCAAATCACCTCCTCAGCTGCGGGATCGATTTCTACTGGCGCGCGCGAGCGGCTAACATCGTTGCAAGCTGGCGTCCACGTAATATTGCCGATCTGGCAACTGGCACAGGAGATTTGGCGCTTGCCATCCAAAAAAAGTTGCCGAAGGCCGACATCACCGGTGTCGATTTTTTGCCGGAAATGCTAGAGCTCGCACGCCAGAAAGGCTTGCCACAGGTGCTATTGGCGGATGCGATGAAACTCCCATTCGCCGACAGCTCGTTCGACTGCATCACCATCGCGTTCGGTTTGCGGAACTTGGAAGACTGCTCAGCGGCACTCACTGAAATGGCGCGTGTCCTTAACAGCAATGGTCATTTGTTGGTGTTAGAATTTTCATTGCCAACAACGCCGATTCTGCGCGCGGCATATCGCTTTTATTTGCATCGGTGCTTGCCTTTCCTTGGATCGTTTCTAACAAAAAAGAAAAGCGCCTATGACTACCTGGGTGATTCGATCGAGGCATTTCCAAGTGGCAGTACGATGTGCGAGTTGATGCGGGCGAACGGTTATGTCTCCCCGACGTTCCAACCTTTGACTGGAGGGGTCGTTACAATTTACACGTGCACAAAACCGTAAACTCCCTTGCCACGACACTGAAAGAGAGCTAAAAAACCGAGCGTGATTGATTACATTCAAAAGGGCGGACTGCTGATGTGGCCGATTCTGGCTTGCAGCATTATCTCCATTGCTGTGTTTGCCGAGCGGCTGTTCTATTTCCATCGCGCGACGATTCATGTTGGAGAATTCTTGAAGGGATTGTCGAATTTGATTCGCCGTCGCAATTTCGCTGAGGCGCTGCACGAGTCTGCGGGCACGCCTGGTCCGGTGGCACGAGTGATTCACGCTGCACTTATCCGGCACGATGCGCCGCGAGCGGAATTGCGCGACATTGTGCAGGAAGCCGCGCAGCTAGAGGTACCCAAGCTGGAGCGGTTTCTTCCTGTGCTTGCTACCATTGCTTTCCTTACGCCGTTGCTGGGACTGCTTGGGACCGTAGCAGGAATGATCGATGCGTTCGGGACAATCGCCTCAAGCGGTGGTTACGCGACTGTGACCGAGCTTTCCGGCGGTGTTTACAAAAGCCTGCTCACCACTGCGGCCGGGCTGGTTGTAGCAACACCCACATTTGTCGCTTACAGCTATCTCTCTTCCCGCATAAACGCCATGATGCATGATATGGAACGCGCAGGCATTGAAATCGTCCACATGCTAACTGAAAGCCGTCCGATCAGCGGGATTATCAGCTTCCAACAACCTCATGAAACACCCCGGGAAATTGAAGCGCGACAGGACCTTTGACGACTAATCGGCTCGTCGTATCGAATCGTTCAAGGCATAGCACTTAAGGGTCAAATGAGACTCGGGCGAACAACAACTTATAACTTCGGATGGCTTTTGCTTATCGGGCTCGTAGATCTCGCTTTCCTGCTCGCTTTTTTCCTGTTGTTGAGTTCGAATTTTATCCTGCAACAGGGCATCTCGGTTTCGATGCCATTTTCGCGCTTTACGCTCGGCCCCAAAAGCAACCAGCAAATCATTAGTATTACCGGTGGCGCGGTTCCCGCGATTTATTTCCAGGACCAGCGAGTGACGATGGAGCAGCTTGGCCAGCTACTTGATTCGGCCAAGCGCAAGGACCAATCGATCATTATCAAGGCTGACCGTTCCGCTTCATACGAAACGGTCGCCGAAGTAACCAACGCCGCCCTTGAACACGGCATTACTTCCGTCGCGCTCGCGGCCACCCCGCCTCGATGAAAAGTGTCGGCTCCGAGATTGCAGTCGAACCACTTCTATTCAGTTGGGACTCGCCCCGTGGCCAGACGGCGGTGCTGGTATCATTCCTGGTGTTGTCGCTGGTTGCGCATGCCCTCTGTTTTTACGTTTTTCAGATTGTCTATCCAACGCCGGTAGCGGTGCTGCCGCCGCCGGCCCGCGTTACTTTTATCGCCGGGGATTCCGATGAAGGCCGGACACTTCTTCGTTGGATCGACGCCGAGGATCCTTCACTGGCGTTTACGACGGTTCCACCGCCCGGAGCAACTCTTCGTGATCTCCCGATAGCGGAGCATATACCAACCTATTCTACCCTGGAGCCTACTCTGAAGGATCTGCCGGCGCTAAAACCCGATTTGCGCATTCCGAGTTCCCGGCTGCCGGGAGCCGTTCGGACTGTCTCGCGAAAATCTGTCCCAACTCCAGGCAGTGGCAGAACATTGATTAGTTTTTCCAAGGACCTCGATCGGCTCGGCACTCCAAGTTTGCCGACGCCGCGTTTCGTGGCGTCCAACAAGGAAGCCCCTGAGGCGCTTCGGTTTCGCGTAGCCGTGGACGGGTTTGGAAAAATCCGGTATTGTTTTCCGATCAATTCGTCAGGTGATCCAGCACTGGACGAACAAGCCCATTCTCAGGTCATCCACAGCCAATTTCCTCCGAACAGCGCAAGTGCTGGAAACACCAGCTCGTCTCTGGTGTGGGGCATCGCTACAATTCAGTGGGGGAATGATGTTGTGCGTCCGCAGCAACCGTTTCCAGCCAGCGTTACGCCGTGATTCGAGTCAGTCTTGCTACGCTAGTCACGATATATCTGCTGCTTTTTCTTGCGGCGGTCTTTCTATTTTGGATAGTGGGAGAATGGAACCGCCGGCGCCGCGAGCGACGGGCTCTGCAGCACCGGTTGCGTTGCGTGATTTGCGCGTTCGAATTTGAAGACCGAACGGATGCGCTGCTTCCCCGGTGCCCGCATTGTGGAAGTTTAAACGAAAGATTCAGAATGGAGAACATTTAGAATGGGAATGTGGATTGGCCGAAACCGCAAAGCGCGGGTTACCTATGGTTTCGACGAGATCGCGCTCGTACCCGGGCGCGTGACCATCAATCCAAACGAAGTCGACATCATGTTTCGTTTGCCACGCAAGGAGGCAGCCCCCCTGGAGATGACGATACCCATCCTTGCCAGTGCCATGGACGGAGTTGTAGACGTGCGCTTCTCGATCGCAATGAATACGCTCGGCGGTCTCGCCGTTTTGAATCTTGAGGGAGTTCAAACGCGCTATAAAAACCCACAGGAAGTCCTGCAAAAAATTGTTGAAGCGAGTAAGTCCGAAATCACTGCGTTGTTGCAGCGAATTTACCAGGAACCGATTCAAGAGGACCTGATTGCCGCGCGCGTGCGCCAGATCAAAGATGCCGGTGTTTTGGCTGCAGTTAGTTCGATTCCTCAGCGCGCCGCGGAATTTGGAAGGATCGCGCAGGAGGCTGGCGCGGATGTTTTCGTAGTGCAGAGCACCGTTTCTACCGTGCGGCATATTTCATCGGAATATAAATCGCTCGATCTGGAAAAATTCTGCCGCGAGATGCGCATTCCGGTAATCGTGGGAAATACGGTTGGCTATGATGTGACACTCGAGATCATGGAGTGCGGACCGGCTGCGGTGTTAGTTGGTGTTGGACCCGGAGCGGCTTGCACATCGCGCGGTGTGCTCGGACTCGGTGTGCCGCAGGTCACCGCCACGGTCGATTGTGCGGCGGCGCGCGATGCTTACTTCAAAAAAACGTCCCGGTACGTGCCAATCATCACCGATGGTGGAATGAACCGGGGCGGCGACGTTTGCAAGTCATTGGCTTGCGGTGCAGACGCCGTAATGGTCGGCAGCGCCTTTGCTAAGGCGCAGGAAGCGCCGGGATGCGGCTACCATTGGGGCATGGCTACGCCGCACGCCAATCTTCCGCGTGGCACACGCATAAAAGTTGGCACCACCGGTTCGCTGAAACAAATCCTCTTCGGCCCGGCTGAGGTGGATGACGGCAGTCAAAATCTCGTCGGCGCAATTACCACTTGCATGGGCAACGTTGGGGCACGCAATATTCCCGAGTTCCAGCAGACCGAAATCATCATCGCGCCTTCGATCAGGACCGAGGGGAAGCTCTTCCAGACTGTGCAAAATGTCGGAATGGGAACCAGTTGACGGTTCCACTCTTCCACGCTTAAACGCTATAAAATCATGGCCGAGCGCAGAGTAGTTATTACGGGTATGGGTGTTGTCACACCTGTTGGCAACGACCTCGAGACGTTCTGGTCAAATCTGAAAAACGGTAAGAGCGGAATTGGCACCATCGATGCGTTCGATACCACCGGGTACGATTGCAAGATCGGAGGACAAGTCCGCGGTTTCGATCCAAAGCCGTTCTTCAGAAATCCGAAGGACGTGCGGCGTACCGACCGCTTTACGCATCTTGCAATGGCCGCGGCAAAAATGGCAGTGGCCGACAGCGGAATCGATATAGACAACCTGAAAGAACGCGATCGTTTTGGCGTACTCGTTAGTACTGGAATTGGCGGACTCAAAACATTGCAGGACCAGTTGCAGGTCCTGTTGACGAAAGGGCCTGGACGAAATTCGCCTTTTACGATCCCAATGCTGATCAGCAACATGGCTGGCGGCGTTATCTCGATGGAGTTCGGCCTGCGTGGTCCCAATCTCTGTATCGTTACCGCTTGCGCTACATCGAACAACGCCATCGGTGAATCCTGGCGGATCATTAAGTTCGGCGACGCTGATATCTTCCTCGCGGGCGGCGCGGAAGCGTCGATTGTCGAAATCGGCGTGGCGGGATTTTCGGCCATGAAGGCGCTAAGCAAACGCAACGATGAGCCCGAACGCGCTTCCAGGCCGTTCGATCGTGATCGCGACGGATTTGTAATGAGCGAAGGCGCCGGGATCGTCGTCGTTGAGGAGCTGGAACATGCCCGAGCGCGCGGCGCCAAAATCTACTGCGAAATTACCGGATACGGCGTATCAGCAGATGCCTACCACATGACTGCACCCCCGCCAGACGGCGAGGGCGCGGCGCGTGCCATGAAGCTGGCGCTGGATCACGCAGGCATCACACCCGGGCAGGTCGATTACATCAATGCCCACGCTACTTCTACCGACATCGGCGATCTTTGCGAAACACGTGCGATCAAGCAGATCTTTGGCAAGGACGCGTACAACGTTTCAATCAGCGCAACGAAATCGATGACGGGGCACTTGCTGGGTGGAGCAGGCGGAATAGAAATGGCTGCATGTGCGCTGGCTATTCGCGATTCCGTTATCCCGCCCACGATCAATCTGGAAAATCCGGACGAAGAATGCGACCTCGATTACACGCCCAACGTGGCCCGCGAAAAGAAGGTCCGCGTCGCGCTCAACAATTCCTTTGGTTTTGGCGGCCACAACGCCACGCTCGTCGCAACGGCGTTCGAAGGATAACGCCCTCTTCCATCGTGTTGCGTCCGACATTCCTGCCGAACGCTTTGACTAATCACTCGTCACTTGTCACTATTCACTACGCGATGCGGGCATAGCTTAATGGTAAAGTTCCAGCCTTCCAAGCTGGCTATGCGGGTTCGATTCCCGTTGCCCGCTATCTTACCTCTATAAACCCCGTAAAATCACGAGTGGGTCATAACATAATGACTAGGCAAGGTCATAACACTTCCACGGAAATCGACTCATGTTTAAGTTCAGGTGAACATTGTTTGACCTTCTTGGAAGCTAAACGTTTACAGTTCTCTCAGCTTTTTGGTTCTGTATGTGTCGACAGCTTGCAAAAATGTGGTGTCTTTCACGGGCTCCCTGTCGAGTTCGGTTTCGTAGCGAACCACATTAGTTGCCCACTCGACCAGATCGCCTTGCCTAATAAATTTTTTAGACTCAGCAAAGCCAACAAGAAACCCTGTGCTACGATGCTGCCCCTCAAGGAGGATCTGCAATGAAAAAGACGCTTTTTGCCGCTCTGTTGCTCCCCCTCTTCACATCCGCCCTCGCCCTTGCCGACGAATGGAAAGGCTGGATCACCGATGAGCACTGCGGCGCCAAGGGCGCCAACGCCGGGCACGCGCCCTGTGCCAAGAAGTGCCTTCTCGAGGGCTCCAAGCTGGTCTTCTACAACACTGGCGACGAGAAGATCTACAACCTCGACAACCAGGATCTCGCGTTACAGAACCTCGGCCACGAGGTCACGGTAAAGGGTGAGCTCGAAGGCAACGCCGTCAAGGTCGCTTCGATCGAGCCCGCGCTCGTGCGTTGAAAGCACAGCCCGACAGAATTGAGCGCGAGAGAAAGGGTGAGCGATGAACCTCTCGGCGATTTCAATGGAAGGTCTGTCGCAGTAGCCGAAGCCATGGCTGCTAGCTTTCGAGCGGACTTGTTTACGAACGGTCGATGAATTGCACCAGACGCCCGTCGGCCAGATTCCCCAACGTGCTAGTTCTGGTGTGATTGGTGATCGTTCGTTCAGCGCGGCCGCAGCGCGCGTATCGGGCGCGACCGCGGCGTAGGAGTCGGTGCCGGCGACCCAGCCTCCTCGCACGACGGAGCGCACAAAAAGCCTTCATTGTATTGATCGAGAGTGTCCGCGAGAGGTGACGCGTCTCTGGGCGCCAAGTATCCATCGCCTACTGGCGGTACAATAAGATCCCCGATTAACGCATCGGCGTCTGCTAATGTTTGTGCGATACAGCTTCCGTCCGCGCCATTAGCGATATTGAGTTTTGCGGCAATTTCCTGATGAGCAAGGATAAGTAATCCATTCCCCCGCACTGGTTGATGTAGGATCGATAGCAATTCCTGCTGGTCATAAGTGACATTGCCAAGCTGCAAGTCGGTCACGGGCCATGCATCCGGATGGTTCTTCCAATATCCTTGTCCGTAAACACACCCGGCCGGCGTGGGTGTAGGTGTTGGTGACGCCGTTGGCGCTAGAGCGGTCTCAACTGTGTTGGTGTCGGCGCTGCCGTCGAATCCGGCCACAACTACCAAAAGATTTCCGATAGCCGTTCCACCAGTAAACGCGTGCGCCACATTTGTATTCGGCCCGGTCGTCCAACTATCGGTGGCAGTATCATAGATGTAAGTTGAGTTGAAAGAAGCGGCCGGAGCTCTTATGGACGCAATGATGCGGTCTTCCCTCGTCCCCGACGCCCCGAGGAACGGGTCGCCGCCTCCTACTACATAGGTCTCGCTTCCCACGGCGGCTCCGGCGGCCTCATAGACAGCAACGGGCACTGGTGCCATCGCTGTCCAGGAATCGCCCAAAATGTCGTACCGGTAGTGGAGGTTTGTCCCGCCGGCGCCAAAAGAACCGGCCAGATAAATGTATTGATCAACAATGCTGGTAGCGCTGCCTCCCATCGCCATCGGAATGTTCATGCGGGAGGTATCCCACGTGTCGGCAACCGGATCATACTCCCAAGTCTGGCTGGCCTCACTAAAGCCAGGATCGAAACCGCCGATGACGTAGATTTTCCCGTTACTCGAATAGTACGCAACGTTTGGGAAATATCGGCCATCTGGCATGGGAGCGCCCGTGCTCCAACTGTCCGTTGCGATATCGTAAATGTAGGTTGTTCCGAGAACATTTGAGGCGGCATCCAAGCCCCCGAAAACGTAGATCTTATTAACGTTGGACGCGTAAGCGGCGCGCGCATCGAACAGGGCCTGCGGCAACGCTGCCAGGGTAGTCCAAGTATCGGCGACCGGATCGTACCGGTAAAAACCGTTCGTTGGCACGAAGCTAAGATCGCCGCCAGCGGAGTAAGCATACGTGCCATCGCTCGCCACAGCGGGGGATTCGAGGATTTCCGGATAGGAGGCAACAATGCTCCATGGCGACAGACCAGATGGCTGGAGGCCGAACGTTTTTTGGAATTGCCTGCCGAGCGCCAGGCCATTTCGTTGCGCCAGCGCGAACGGCAGGGCGCAGACGGCTAGAAGCGGGAGCAGGTACAGTGCGCCTCTAAGAAGATAGGCTTTGATTGCGGGGTTAATTTGCTTTTTCATTTTGGTGTCCTTCTTGTTGGCGAATCCTCGTTTTGGCTGCCGCAAAAGATGTAATGCGAGCAGAACACCTTGTTACCCAAAGACGGCAGGAAGAGTCAAGGTTTATTCTTAGGTATTTTTTCTTAAGAAATTTGTAGCTGTGAAGCTGGCATACTAGCCAAGGGTCTCGGTGTGAAACTCGCCGGACGGTTTCCCCTTCGCACTCAATTCACCAGAAAGGGTACGATGAACGAAAATGCGGGCTCGATTCCCGTTGTCCGCTATTGATCTGGTGAAATCAAATCGCGATTTCGCCAGGCATAACCGATGCCTGAGTAGATCGTAAGCGCCACGGTAATCCACACTAGCACTGGCCCGGCTTCGTACCAGGCGCGCAGCCACCATATCGCTCTTTCATCGGCGTAACGCAGTTCTGCCATCGAAAGAAGCGCCAGGAAAAAGACGATGGTGACGATCTGCCATGATGTTTTCTGTTTACCGAGCGACTCTGCCGGAAGAATGCGTCCCTTGGCACTGGCCATGAGCCGAAGACCGGTAATTAGAAAGTCCCGCGCCACAACTGCGGTCGCTGCCCATGCCGGTACAGCTTTGAGAGGAACCAGTGAAATGAAGGCCGCTGCCACCATGATCTTGTCTACAAGTGGATCCATCAATTTGCCGAAATTGGTGATAACCCCGTAACGGCGCGCGATCTCGCCGTCGACGAAGTCGGTGAGACCAGCGATAAGAAAAATCACCAGCGCAGCCGTGCGCGCATAATGCCAGGAAGAACTCAGCGCGACGACGAAAAGTACGGTCAATGCCAGGCGGCTCAGAGTAAGTCGGTTCGCCCAATTCATAGTGTCGCCGCCTCGCTGTGCGACGCGGAACGGAAACTTTGGTTCTTGAACCGCGGCCGTTTCCAAATCGGCACACTCTTTTTCAATTCGTCCACAATCCATTGACTCGCCCGGAATCCGTCGCCGCGATGCGGACTTGCCACTCGCAGGAAGAGAGAAGGTTCCCCAACGGCGATGAATCCGATCCGATGGTGAACGATCACAAGGTTGAGCTTAAACTTTTCACCGGCGTTTTTTGCGATTCGTTCCAACTGGTGCCCGGCCATTTCACGATGTGCCTCGTAATCGATGCCTTCGATTTCGCGACCGGCCTCGAGTCTGCGCACCACTCCCCAAAACTCGACCATTGCTCCTGCGTCACCATCATGGTCTCTCGGTGGGTCCTCGAGCCGAGCTTCAGTCACCAGAATTTTACAAACAACATTTGTCATGCACTTAAACTACTCGCTGCAGTTGGATCCCCTCCGGTTTACAAACCATGTCACAAATGTCATTCTGAGCGAAGCGAAGAATCTCTGCTCATTTTAGAGTTCGATTTTTCACACCGATGGAGAGAGGTGTTTCGCTTCGCTCAACATGACAGTCTCATGATGAGATGGATTCGATGAAATTAGAAAAAGGAGATAGCAAAATGAGCATGAATCAATGTGATATTGGCCTGATCGGCCTCGGGGTGATGGGCGAAAGTCTCGCCCTTAACTTGGACTCGAAAGGATTTTCGGTCGCCGTGTTCAATCGGACGACCAAAATTACGGAAGAATTCGCTGTCGGTCGCGCCAAGGGAAAAAAGATTCAGCCAACTACCACGCTGGAGGAATTCGTCGCGGCTCTCAAGAAACCGCGCATCGCGATGCTGATGGTGAAAGCGGGCGCACCCGTAGATTCCGTTATCGGCGAACTGGTACCACTCCTCGAGAAAGGAGACGTGATCATTGACGGCGGAAATTCGCTCTTCACCGACACCCAGCGTCGCGGTCAGGCCCTGGAAAGCAAAGGCATTTATTTCATCGGCATGGGTGTGTCTGGCGGAGAGGAAGGCGCGCTAAAGGGACCGTCTCTAATGCCCGGCGGTCCGAAAGAGGCGTGGGATATCATCGCCCCGATCTTCCGTAAGATTGCCGCGCAAGTGGACGGCGAACCGTGCTGCCGATACTTAGGGCCAGACGGTGCCGGTCACTATGTGAAAATGGTTCACAACGGGATTGAATACGGCGATATCCAATTGATCTGCGAAGCCTACGCCATTCTGAAGGACGTCCTCGAAATGGACGCCGCGCAACTGGCCGACGTTTTCGCGGAATGGAACAAAGGTGAGCTCGAAAGCTACCTCATCGAGATCACATCCCAGATTTTTCGCAGGATTGATCCTGATACAGGCAAGCCGCTGGTGGACATGATCCTCGACAAGGCTGGTCAAAAAGGGACCGGGATCTGGACACTTCAAGCCGCCATTCGGCAATACGTCGTCATTTCCACAATTAATGCCGCTGTCGAAGCGCGCGTGATTTCAGCGGAGAAAGATGACCGCGTGGCCGCATCAAAAATTCTGCCGCAACCCAAAGTCCGACCGTTCAAAGGCAATCGCGGTCGTCTTATAAAGGCCGTGCGCGATGCGCTTTATGCCTCCAAGATTATTTCGTACGCACAGGGAATGGAGCTTCTGCGCTCCGGCAGCGCGGATTACAAATGGAACTTAAACCTCAGCGACATTGCTAC
>JBLMXD010000266.1:0-11216 GCA_050257575.1 Alphaproteobacteria bacterium
GCGGTCGCGATTGTTTTATTCGAAGCAGTACGCCAGCAATCTCAATCGTTCTCACCTGCATCCAGTTGACCTCTCTGGCACGATTCTAGCAATTGAGGTTTCGGCAACCGAGGCCGTGCGCCAGCAGCGGCGCAGCGGAGAAACATCGCAACCCCTTCGCCGCGCCAGGCGTTTAATCATTAAAGGAACAAGAGGGAAATCATGAAACGTATTGTAATTTTAACCTGTATCGGAAGCTTGGCATTGACGCTGACAGCGATGGGAGCCCACAAAGCCAAGTCAAGTCACAGATCATCAAGCGGAAAGGAAGCGCGGAGCGCGCACGTTGTGTCGAACCGCAGTGGAGGACACCACGGTAGCCGCAATGTCGGACACGCACGTGCATCGGGCCACACTGCAACGCGGCATTACCAGGCGAGTGCGCGGGCAAGCCATAATTCGCGACGCAGCCACAGCAGCCATGTAACTGCGGCGAGGCCAAATAGGAATCTCGACGCGGTCCGGGGCCACGCCAAAGTAGCTAATCGTCGAGCGAGTGTTGCTCGCACACATAACGAGCGAGGCAACCGTGCCAGAGTGGCCAATAATGGCAGGAACGCTGTCCGGACAAATAACGAAAGAGGTCATCGCGCGATCGCGGCCAGCGGCGCACGGCGCGGACGGAGTGAACAGATGAACACCCAATTCGCGAATCGAGGCAGAAATTCTGCCCAAGCGCGCACCGAGGAAAAACAAGCGAGACGAAGGACAATCGGCCGGTCGGAAGCGGTGCAAGCGAACCTGACGAACGCTGCCCGCAGCAATCTAGCTTCGAACCGTAGTAGAAACATGACTCTCGGCCGAAACGAGATCGTCAATTACAACGGCGAAAACGTTCGTATCGTGAACGACTGGCACGAGCCGCGTTTCAGGAACAACGCTAACTACGCCGCATTTTATAACTATAGTAACAACTATGAATGGCATAACCGTTCGTGGTGGCAGGATCATTATTCGCGAATCGTGTTTGTGTTCGGCGGATGGTGGTACTGGAACGCTGGGTATTGGTATCCCGCCTGGGGTTACGACCCATATGCCTCTTATGCCTATGCGGGTCCGATCTATACCGGGAGCGCGGGGCTGACACCTCACGAGATCGTCGCGAACGTCCAGGTCGCGCTGCGTGACTGGGGTTATAATCCTGGTCCTATCGACGGCGTTCTTGGGCCGCATACCCGTGCAGCCATCGCGGCGTTTCAAGCCGACCGGGGTCTGCTGGTTACTTCGGCAATCGATCGGCCCACGCTCCAATCCTTGGGGATGGCCTAGCAAACGACGTGCATTAATTGCGTGAAAAGCCGCCGCGAACTTGTGTTCGCGGCGGCTTTTGGATTTCCGGTTCTTGCACGATAGCCCGATTAGCGGCAGATACTGCCTCGTGCAGCGCCCTCAATTGGTCGGTCACGACATTAACAAGTCGTTTCGTATGGGTTCTCGCAGGATCGAAGTCTTGCGCGGCATCTCAATAGAAGTTAGTCACGGCGAAACGGTTTTTCTTTCGGGGGCATCCGGGGCGGGCAAGACGACGCTGCTCTACACATTGGCAGGGCTGGAGCGCCCTGAGTCGGGCACCGTGGAATTTGAGGGACAACGACTCTATCGGAGCAGCTCTGCCGGGGACGCGCGTTTACGAAATTCAAAGATGGGGTTTGTTTTCCAGGGTTATTTTTTGTTGCCGGAGCTGACAGCGTTGGAGAATGTGATGCTGCCAGCGTTGATTGGACGTCGCTCACGAAGAGATGAGGCTGAGGCCAGCCTCGCATCGGTCGGTCTCGCCGATCGGCTGCATCATTTGCCGGCGGAACTTTCCGGCGGAGAACAGCAGCGCGTAGCCATCGCGCGAGCACTGACCAATAATCCGGATATTATTTTTGCCGATGAGCCAACGGGAAATCTCGATTCAAAAACGGGTGACTCCATCATGGATTTGCTGCTCCAACTCGCGCGCGACCGCAACAAAACCTTGCTGGTCGTAACACACGACGCGCGTCTGGCGACCCGCGGCGACCGGCAGTTGCACATCAAAGACGGCGTACTGCAGTGACGTAAGAACGAAGTGTTAAAGTTTATGTGGTTACGAAAAGGGCGGCTGCGTCAGCCGATGTAACCATGTCGCGTTTAAACCGTGTAACTTTTACATTTTTGCTGCTTGCATTGCGCGACTGCAGATTTGAGGTTTTGTTTCCATTATGAAAACCACTGATGCGACGGTGCTGGACGAACCAAAGACTCACAAGCGCGTGAGCGAAGAAGCGGTTGAGCCTGCGATAGAAAGCCGGCCGCGTACAACGACGGGCGTCAGGGAACCGAAAATTTACATCGACGGAAAATTCTGCTCGGAGGCAAACGCGAAAGTTTCCGTTTTTGATCACGGCCTTCTCTATGGCGATGGAATTTTCGAGGGAATACGCTTTTACAATGGCCGGGTTTTTCGGCTCGAAGAGCACCTGGAACGGCTCTGGGATTCAGCGCGCTCGATTTGTCTCAAAATTCCAATGACGCGGCAGGAAATGAGCGAGGCGCTGCTCGAAACAATTCGGCAAAATCAACTGCATGATGGATACGTCCGATTGCTCGTGACTCGCGGTGTCGGCAATCTCGGGTTGAATCCCGAGCAGTGCAAAACGCCGAGCGTGATCATTATCGCAGCGACTATTGCGCTTTATCACGAGGATTTTTATCAGAAAGGATTAAGCATCGTTACGGTCGCGACCCGCCGTTCCAATCCGGCATCGCTTAATCCGGCGGTAAAATCACTAAACTATTTGAACAATGTCATGGCTCGCATTGAAGCGAACCTCGCTGGCGCAGATGAAGCTTTGATGTTGAACGACGCCGGAAATGTCGCGGAATGCACTGCCGATAACGTGTTCATCATCAAGCAAGACCAGATCTTCACACCCCCGATCACAGCAGGAGCTTTGCGCGGGATCACCCGATCCGTGGTGTTCGATATTGCCAGCGAGTTCGATACCAAAGTCATCGAGGCAGATTTCACGCGACATGATATTTTCGTGGCCGACGAATGTTTCCTAACGGGAACGGCTGCGGAAATCATTCCGGTAGTCAAAGCCGATGGTCGCATTATCGGAAATGGGAAACCCGGCCCGATGACCACGCGCATCATCGCACGCTTTCGCGAGATGACCCGCGAGACGGGCACACCGATCTTCGATTGAGCCTGGCAAGAGCAACTACCGAAGCTGAGGATGTCGGGCCAACGCATCGGGTTGAATGTTTGGAAGACACCGCGGTCTAATTAGCAGAGATGTTGTGTGACGTTTGCAAATGTAACGATGCGACGGTGTTTTTGACCCAGATTCTGGAGGGCAAAATGCACAAGGTAAACCTGTGCGAAGCTTGCTCGAAGGAAAAAGGGGTCCAGGACCCGACCAGTTTCGCACTCGCTGATCTACTCCTGGGCATCGGAGCAGCGGAGGAGATTGAAAAAGGTGCCCCTGCCAGAAAGTGCGCTGTTTGCGGTTTTAGTCAGGCGGACTTTAAAAAAACTGGCCGTTTGGGTTGTAGCGAATGTTACGTCACGTTTGCAGAGGGCTTGGGTTCGTTGTTGAAAGCCATGCATAAGGGCACGGAACACGTAGGGAAATTGCCGGAACATGCGCAGCGTACCATGGCGCTGAGCCGGCGGATGCGGACGTTAACAGAAAACCTGCAAAAGGCCGTGGCCGATGAGAACTACGAAACCGCTGCGTCACTGCGTGATGAAATCAAGCGGCTCGAAAGCGAACTCTCCAGTACGCCATGAAATTTTCGAGCATGCTCTCTACCGCAGGAGAATGGCTGCGCGGCGAAGGTCCGCATCACCAGGTTGTCATCAGCAGCCGGGTGCGTCTCGCACGAAATCTGCGTAATCGGGCTTTCCCCGGTTGGGCTAAAAAAGCAGAGCGCACCGCGATCCTCGAACAGATCCGCTCGCGCGTAGAAGCCCTTCCGGAGATGCAGGAGGCATTCTCGGAAAGTTTGCAGGATCTGGCCGCGCTGGAGAAACAAGTCCTGGTCGAGCGCCATCTGATTAGTCGGGAACACGCTGCCAAAGGCGCCGGAAGCGCCGTGATAGTGAACCGGCGGCAAACGCTCAGCATCATGATCAACGAAGAAGATCATCTGCGGATGCAATCGATTCGTTCCGGCCTGCAGTTGAAACAGGCGTTCAAGCTGGTCGATAAGATCGATACCGCGCTGGAAAGCAAACTGGACTTCGCTTTCGATCCGCGACTGGGATATTTAACCGCTTGTCCGACAAACGTGGGCACCGGTATGCGTGCATCCGCGATGCTGCATCTTCCGGGGCTCGTTTTGAGCGAACTGATCAACCAGGTCATCCAGGCTGTCAGTAAAATTGGTCTCGCGGTGCGCGGCCTTTACGGTGAAGGAACCGAAGCAATGGGTAACCTTTTCCAGATTTCGAATCAGACCACGCTCGGTGAAAAGGAGGAAGACATAATCAACCGCCTGAGCAAGGTGATCGAGACCATCATCGATAAGGAACATGACGCCCGGCAGACCTTGTTGCAACGGAAGCCGAGCACGCTTTGCGACCAGATCGGGCGCGCTTATGGTGTTCTGACTTACGCGCATGCCATGCCATCGAAAGAAGCGCTCAATCTGCTCTCGGTCATCAAGCTTGGAATGGACCTGGGCGCTTTCCCGGAAGATCAACGGCTCCAGATCGACGAATTGTTTATCGAAACGCAGCCGGCGCATTTGCAAAAGAGTTCGCAGCAAAAGCTAAACGCAGAAGAACGCGACTATTTGCGAGCGCAAATCATCCGTGACCGTTTGAAAATTTTCCCCAGACCTGATATTAGTAAGATGGTAAAGGAGTCAGGCAATGGCTTGACGAACAGACCATCGAACAATGAATAATTTCACGCCGCGCGCTCAGCAGGTGTTAGCGCTTGCTCGCAAAGAAGCCGACCGGTTCAACCATAATTACGTCGGCACTGAGCACCTGCTTTTGGGACTTATTAAGCTGGGGCAGGGCGTGGCGGTTAACGTTCTGCAAAAGATGGGTCTCGATCTCGAGACGGTGCGAATGGAGGTGGAGAAGCAGGTCGGTTCCGGCCCGGAGACCAAGATGGTGGGCAACGTTCCGTACACACCTCGCGTAAAGAAAGTACTGGCGCTCGCGGGAAAGGAAGCCAAGGCACTCAATCATTCCTACGTCGGTACCGAGCACATTTTACTCGGACTCTTGCGCGAGGGCGAGGGCGTTGCCGCGAGAGTGCTGAAGAGTCTCGAGCTCGACATCGAACGCACGCGCAACGAAATTCTCAAGGAACTCGATCCAAATTTCACGCCGTCGGAATCGGAGCAGGAAGGCGAACCGGCGAAGAAAGACGTCAAGACTCCAGCCCTTCGTGCGTTTGGCCGCGATCTGACCGAGTTGGCGCGAAAGAGCGAGCTTGATCCGGTGATTGGGCGCCGCAACGAGATTGAACGCGTGATTCAAGTGCTTTGCCGGCGCACGAAAAACAACCCGGTGCTAATAGGGGAAGCTGGTGTGGGCAAAACGGCCATCGCGGAGGGACTGGCGCAGGAGATCGCAAACGGCAATGTCCCTGAACTCTTGCGGGACAAACGCGTCATCACGCTCGATCTGGCGTTGATGGTTGCCGGGACAAAATATCGTGGGCAGTTCGAGGAACGCATCAAAGCTGTGATGGACGAGATCCGCCGTTCCAAGAACGTAATTCTTTTCATCGACGAGTTGCACACAATAGTCGGGGCGGGATCAGCAGAAGGCGCGATGGACGCATCGAATATCATCAAGCCCGCCCTGAGCCGTGGCGAACTGCAATGCGTCGGTGCGACCACGATGAACGAATACCGAAAGTACATCGAGAAAGACGCAGCCCTGGAACGCCGGTTTCAGACGATAAAAGTGGATGCACCGACGGTTGATGAGGCCATTCAAATCTTGAAGGGGTTGCGTCCGAAGTACGAGGCCCACCACAAGGCCAAGCTCACGGACGAGGCGCTCGAGACAGCCGTTAAGTTTTCCGATCGTTACATCACCGGGCGCTTTCTCCCGGACAAAGCCATCGACGTCATGGATGAGGCCGGCGCGCGTGCGCGCATTAATGCCATGACACGACCGCCTGACGTCAAGGACATCGAAAAGGAGATCGAAGGGATCCGGTTGGAAAAAGAAGGAGCGATCAAGGCACAGGATTTTGAAAAGGCAGCTGCACTTCGCGACAAGGAGAAGCAAACCAAGGAAAAGCTCGATGCCATTCTGAACAAGTGGCGCGAAGAGCGTGAAGAAAAGGAAGTCATCGTAACGGGCGATGACATGATGCACATCATCTCGAAGGTCACCGGTGTTCCGCTCCAGCGCATGGAAGAACAGGAGACCCAGAAGCTGCTCAGAATGGAAGCGGAACTGAGAGAGCGCGTCATTGGCCAGGACGAAGCGGTCATTGCAATCAGCAAGGCTTTGCGGCGCTCGCGGGCGGATTTGAAAGATCCGAAGCGTCCGATTGGTTCGTTCGTGTTTCTCGGTCCGACCGGTGTGGGCAAAACGTATCTCGCGCGCACGCTGGCGGAGTTCATGTTCGGGGACGCCGACGCCTTGATCCAGATCGACATGTCGGAATACATGGAAAAATTTACCGCGTCGCGTTTAATCGGTTCACCGCCGGGATACGTCGGTTACGAGGAAGGCGGACAGCTTTCGGAGGCGGTACGCCGCCGGCCCTATTCGGTCGTGCTGTTCGATGAGATCGAAAAGGCGCATCCGGATGTGATGCATTTACTTTTGCAGATTCTCGAAGACGGAAAAATCACCGACTCGTTAGGTCGCAAGATCGATTTCAGGAATACGATCATTATCATGACCTCGAACGTTGGCGCTGACTTGCTCAAAAAACAGACGGTGATGGGCTTCGGCGCGCCAAGTGAAGGGCACGATTACGATTCCATGCGCGACAAGATCCTAGACGAAACGAAGCGTGTCTTTAAGCCGGAATTCCTTAACCGGCTCGACGAGATCATCGTGTTTCATTCGCTCGGTAAACCCGAACTGTTGCGCATCGTTGATCTGGAAGTGGACAAGGTCCTTGCGCGTATCAAAGCCAAGGAAGTGCATATCGATCTGCAGCAGAGCGCGAAGGAATTTCTGATCGAGAAAGGATACGATCCCCAGTACGGTGCGCGGCCGATGCGACGCGCGGTCGAGCGGTTTCTCGAAGACCCTCTCGCGGAGGAGTTGCTCCGCGGCAACGTCAAACCCGGCGCCACGGTCGAGGTTATTGCCGCCGAAGGAAAGCTGTCGTTCCGGGTTCCGGAATCACAAGCGCAGAGCAGTGCTGCCGCGCCGGCGTCGAGTTAGCCTTTCCTGATCACGCCCTCGGATGTGCGTCCGAGTAGGCTTTCTTCAGGCGTTCCACCGTGACGTGTGTGTAAATTTGCGTCGTGGACAAACTGGCGTGTCCCAGCAGCGCCTGAACGCTGCGCAGGTCTGCCCCGCGGTCGAGCATGTGGGTCGCAAAACTATGCCGCAATTTGTGTGGGCTGATTGAAATCGGAATGGATGTGTGGCGTACATAACGTTTCAACACCAGCCAGATAGAGCGTACGGACATTCGTCTTCGGCCTTTATTGATGAAAAGCGGGCCGGTGTGGACGTTGGCCGCGGCCCGGTATTTTTGCATTGCTTCCAGCGCAGGCAGCCCCACGGGACAGACGCGCTCCTTTCGGCCCTTTCCGAATACACGCAGCGACTCCGTGAAGAGATCGACGTCACTAACATCAAGCGAAGCCAGTTCGCTCAAGCGCAATCCGCTGCTGTAAAACAATTCCATGATGGCAACGTCGCGCAGCGGCATCCATGACGGCGCGGACCGGCTTTTAGGTTCGCGCATGGGTGCGGTGAGAAGCTCTTCTATCTGTTGTCGTGTAAGGATCAGCGGCAGCTTCTTTTCCATTTTCGGCAGTTGCACCTCCCGCACCGGATTATTTTTTAGCCGTTTCCGGGCGGCTAGAAATTGATAGAAAGTGCGTAACGCAGAAAATTGCAGACGCACGTAGGAACGAGCCTGTTGTTGTTTCATCAACGCAAAGAGATAATTGCGGAAATCGTCGGCGGTACACCTTTTCCAGGGTTTGTTGTTCTCTATACGAAAACCAGCCAATGCCTGGCGATAGGCCTTGAGGGTGCGCGGCGACGCGTTTCGCTCGTTTTCGAGGTAACGCAGGAATTCCTCGACGAGAGGATCGCGTTTATCCGTGGCGCTCGCTTGTCTTTTCATGTCGAGCGGAGTCGAGCCATCTTTGATTACTCAAATGACATGCGTATCACGAACCAGACCGGGAGATTCTTCGATTTCGCTCGGAAAAACAACGCGAGAGGAATCACTCCGGTTTTTCCACGACATAGCGCAGGTCTGTTGGACGTGAGTTCCCACGGAATTGGCTCTTGAAGATTGGCGGCGGGTTCGTGGAAATCAGTTCATAGCCTTTCAAAACGAATTCCGGATAGATTCCGTTGCTGGCAGGTTCATAGACTTTGTCGCCGCTGAAGTAACCGTACAACTTGTATTCGTAATTATTGTCGTCACCGAATTCGAGGCGTTCGCGGTCCGGGGCCAGCTTCTCCTTTTCATTGAGCATGACCAACTCCGCTGTGCTCCACGGCTGACCCGGCTTGCGAATATAACCCCAGAACTTGTAATCGGGTTTGTAGTAACGCCGGCCAATATAATAATCACCGGTCGGTTCCGCAGCGATGTGTTGCGACATCTCGATTCTGGCCTGTTGGATGCCCAGAGGAACCGTTTGACATCCGGTGAAGAACAGAGCGCCCACAACCAGATTGATGGCGAACAAATACCGAGCGGCGCGTCTCATCCGTTCAAAGGCCATCCTTTACGCAGCTTTGCGCCGGGCGCAATCGCAACCTGAAAATGAATTTAGCTATCGACAGGAGATACGAGAAGAATTGCATCGCCGCTGCAGCGTCGCTAAAATTCCGCCGCAAATGATCGAACTTGAGATTTATGCGCGCGGTTTGCGGGAAACGGGCAAGATCCTCGAGCTGGATCGCCAGCTCGTGGATATCCCCAGCTTGCGTTACAAGCTGGATACAAATCACGATCTGGTCTACCTCGAGTTTGATAAACCAACGCTGAGCATTCGCGAGATTCGAACCATTTTCCTCAGGCTCGGCCTGCAACCGCTTTTTATTGGTGCGATTCCGTCGGAGCTTGAGTCGCAAACGAAAACCGAGCCGCTCAATGCATAAAGGTGTTTTTGGCGGCAGGGGTTGAAAATCCAGAACAAAACATTGCGGATACGCTCAATCGCCGTTCACTGATCACCAATTTCATGATGGTCCGTTTTTTCAGCGCCCTGGGCGCGCCGCTACTCTCATTCTTTCAATATCTGGGCGAGCTTGTCCTGCTGGCAGCCGATACGTTTCGATCCATCTTTACACATAGGCTGCGCTGGAAATTGTTTCTAAATCAAATCGTCGAGATCGGTTTGCTTTCTCAAATGCTGGTTATCATTACGGGGGGGTTCACCGGTGCGGTGTTCTCGGCGCAGGCATTTTTTCAATTTAACAAACTCGGGATGGGGTCCGCGGTAGGCGCGGTAGTTTCCGTGTCGCTGTGTCGTGAGTTGGCGCCGGTGCTAACTGCCTTGATGGTTTCCGGCCGCGTCGGCGCTGCGATGTCGGCTGAGATTGGAACGATGAAAGTCACCGAGCAGATCGATGCTCTTCGTGCGCTGGCAGTTTATCCGATTGATTACCTGGTGGTGCCTCGCACGCTGGCCATGATGATCTCGATGCCACTATTGGTGGCGGAGTGCATCGCTTTTGGCATCGTGGCCGGCTATCTTGTGGCCGTCTATCTTCTGGGCGTCAACGGCCCGTACTATGTCGAAAACATGGTCCACTGGACCCGGCGCAGGGACATCATTATGGGGATGACCAAGGCATTTGTTTTCGCGCTCTTAATTGTTTTTATCAGTTGTAACAAGGGTCTCACCGCACGCGAGGGGGCAGTGGGCGTCGGCCGCGCTACAACGGAGGCTGTAGTAAACTCTTCTCTTGCGGTTTTGATCGTCAATTTCTTTTTGACAATGGGTTTGAACATTATTTTCCCTGCGGGTCATCAGTGACGCTGTGCAGTTGAGAGTTGGGAGTGGAGAGTCGAGAGTTGGCGTTGTGATGATTGAAGCGCCGCCACTTGCAAAGCCGGAGATCGAGCCGCACTCCGTGTCCGCCAATTCGTCGCCGATGATCGCGGTGCGTGGTTTGAAGAAAAAAATCGGACAACAGGAGATTTTGCGCGGGGTCGATCTTGAGGTCCGCGCAGGAGAAACTCTGGTGCTAATCGGCCGCAGCGGCGGCGGAAAGAGCGTCTTGCTCAAACATATGATTGGATTGATGGAGCCGGACTCGGGCGAGATCTGCATCCACGGCCAGAGCATCATCGGAATGAACGAGCGTCAACTTGGTGCAATCCGTGAGAAGGTCGGCATTCTTTTCCAGGGCGGCGCACTTTTTGATTCGATGACGGTCGAAGAGAACATTGCTTTCCCGCTGCGGGAAGGCGGCGAGCGCAACGCGGAAGTTCTGCGCACGAAGGTTTTGGAGATGCTGGATGTGATGGAAATGGAGGGGCAGGAACAAAAAATGCCCGAGAGTCTGAGCGGTGGAATGAAAAAGCGTGTCGGGCTCGCCCGCGCGATCATTCGTCGCCCCTCATGTGTCTTGTACGACGAGCCGACAGCCGGTTTGGATCCCATGGTGGCGGACAGCATTAATCGAGTGATCCGGCGGTTGCAAACACACTTTGGGATGACCAGCGTCGTCGTCACACACGATATGAAGAGCGCATACGATGTGGCCGATCGCATTGCCTATTTGCACGAAGGGCGCGTTTATTTCCACGGAACCCCGGGCGAGCTTCAGAAATCGGCAGATAATCTAATTCAGGATTTTCTCCTTGGACGTTCTGAAGGCAGGGCCGATTGCTTGTAATGCGCCGGTGAGTCTGCGCCGACGATCAGGCTTAATGGTCATTACCTTGCGAAACTGATCACAAGATCGACAATAATTCCCGAAAAATGAATCGGCACGAAAGAGGTCTGGAATTCAAGGTCGGTATATTCGTTTTTCTCGGATGTGCCGCCCTGGCCGCTTTGGT
>JBLMXD010000267.1:0-2659 GCA_050257575.1 Alphaproteobacteria bacterium
AACGCGCTTTCTATCGGCGCGTGGACGTAAGCCGGCAAGTCAAGGGTCCCCTTCTGCGCAGAATCGAGGATGATTCGTTCCCCAAGGCGACGGTCCTGTTCGAGTGCCGTCCGGAAGCAAAATGGCCGTACATGCCGACGCATGGCGAAGATGTAATCATCCTGCTTTGCTACGTCTACGACATCAATCTTGGCGTGATCAATGTTCCTCGTAAGCTCGCTCAGGAAGAGTGCGTCGGGTGGAAGAGTAAATAGAAACTCCCTCGTAATCAGAGCCGGGCCGCACGGATTTCGAATCAGATTTCGCGCGAATTCCGGGGGATTGGAATCGACAAGTGCAGCGGATGAATTGCTTGTGCAAAGGGCCGCGAGTAACCGGGCGTCACAATACGTGTTTGCCGGCACGATCAAGAAGCGTTCCGCCGTTTGTTCCGAAAGCAGTTGGGCAGTTAAAGGTTTCATCGCGCTCGACACACACTCCGTTGTCAAATCCTGTCGCGCCCACGAGCCTTTCTCTAAATAAGCTCCCACCATTTCCGGCGTGCTGGAAAAGACAATGGCGCGACGAAATCCCAGTCGCTGTAAGATGCGAAGAGAACGTTCGAGCAAGTTCACGCCGCACAATTCGGTCAGTGCAGCGGGTCCATCCGCGATGACAATGGGCAGGATGTTCTCCATCCCGTTGAGGTTACCGATACCGCCACCGGATGCCAACTTCGAGCAGTCTTTCGGTCTTCGTTTCAGCCGCGGTTGCTAAGCAGAGTGCTCAGGAAATTTACGCGCGGGCCGTTCCCCGCTGACTGGTGACGATGCTGCCGTCTTTCATTTCGTGGATCCAATCGCAAGCTTCGGCAATCGCTGGATTGTGCGTGGCCAGCAAAAGAGCTTTCCCGCGTTGGTGTACCAGATTTCGCAGTAAATCAAAGGCCCGGTCGGAGTTAGCGGTATCAAGGTTGCCCGTGGGCTCGTCGGCCAGGATAACTTTTGGATCGTTGGCAAGGGCGCGCGCGATGGCCACACGCTGTTGTTCGCCGCCGGAAAGATGGCGGCTCGGTCGCCGCAATTTGTCCCCCAAGCCTACGCCTTCGAGAAGATTGGCGGCGCGCTCGCGCATCTGGCCGTCGGAAAGTTGACCGAGTTTGCGCATCGGGATCATCACGTTTTCCTGCGCGGTAAAGTCCTCCATCAGAAAATGGAACTGGAAAATGAACCCGATGAATTGGCTCCTTTTTGCTGCCAACTGGTCGTCCGTCAATTGCGACATCGGCTGGGATTCGATGGCCACGTAGCCGGCATCCGGCACGTCGAGCAGGCCGAGAACGTACAGCAAAGAGCTCTTCCCGCAGCCGGATGGGCCGACAACTGCATGGACGCTTCCAGCCTCAATCTCCAGCGACACGCCGCGCAGCGCGTGCACGCGTTCCTCCGCTTCGCCCAGGTATCTTTCGATTCCCTGGCAACTCAGACAGTTCTCAGCACTCATCTTGAGCCTCGAATGGTGACAACCGGTGGTAATTCAGCCGCACGGCGTGCGGGCACATAGCTGGCGATGAAAACCGCCAGGAGCGCTAATAATGTCGCGAAGGCGTAGTGCCGCCAGTCCCAGGTGACCAGGAAGTAGTTTGTGTACAGCAAACCACGGAGCCGAATAGGAATATGCGACACTCCCCATGTCATCAAGGCGCCGAGCGCACAACCGAGCAACGACCCAGCCGCAGCGATCAGCGCCCCTTGCCACAAGAAAATCGACGAGATATCGATGCGGCGATATCCCATGGAACGCAGAATGGCGATCTCCTTGGTTTTTGCCAGCACCGACATTGTCAGCACATTGAAAATACCGAAACCGGCCAGCAAGATGATGAGGGAGACAGTAATGGCGACGGACATTCTTAGGGTCAAAAAAAGTTGCAGCGTGCTTTCCTCGCGCTCTTGCCAGCTCAGGGCACTGTGCTGGAAGAGTGTTTCGAATCGGTTGGCCAACGCCGGCGCGCGGTCCCGGTCGCGCAGCTTATATATGATCATGGACGCCCCCGAAGGTTGCTGCAGCAGGGCCTGTGCGACCCTGGCATGCGCATAAACGCGGGTGGAATCGATCGATCCGATTCCCGCACGAGCGATCGCGGCAACGGTGAATCGCCAGTATTCACCGTTCGGCGCCAGCAATTGAACCGTATCACCAACGCCAGCCTGAAGCAGCTCCGCCAGCCGCGATCCGATAATGATCGAGCCGGTATTATTCCGAAAGTCATCAAAGTTGCCGTCAGTCAACTGATGAAGAATGTCCGTGGTCCGTGCGTGCAAAGCCGGATCGATGCCGTAAAGATCGACAGTCGCGTTCTCAAATCCCGAGCGCGCGCTGACTGTTCCGCGCAGGACTGGCGAACAGGAAACCACGTCGGGGAATTGCCGGCTTACACGCATGATTTCATTGGGATTGGTAATGCCTTCAAAGTAGAGACGGTGGCCCATAGGTTCCTTGGAACCTTTCGCCGCCACCATCAGCGGTTCGTAACGGGGCCGGAAACGCGATCTCAGGACCAATGCGCCGTTGGCGCCGATATTGGAATCGATGAAATAGCGCGCAAAGCCCTGGGTCTGCGCCTGAGTGCAAACAAAGATTGCGACACCAAAGACTACCCCGCTAAGGCTCAGAAGTA
>JBLMXD010000268.1:0-2580 GCA_050257575.1 Alphaproteobacteria bacterium
TCCCCCACTTAGTCGCAACGTGAACGCGCGCGTGGCGTTGATGCCCACCAGCCAGTCGGCCTCGTTTCGACTGCGCGCTGCGCTGGCAAGCGGTTGCATCTCGGCGTCACTGCGTAGTCGCGCGAAGCCTTCGCGAATGGCTTCCGAGGTCATCGACTGGAGCCAGAGACGCTTAATTGTTTTTCTTGTGCCGGCATATTGGGCGATATAACGGAAAATCAGTTCGCCTTCTCGGCCGGCGTCGCAGGCATTAATGATCTCATCAACAGTCTTGTCCTTGATAAGCTTGCGCAGGACGCTGACGCGAGCGCCCATTTTTTCTGCCGGGGCAAGTTCAAACTCTGGCGGCATGATCGGCAGCTTTTTCATGTCCCATTTGTCCTGCTCCTTCATAGAAGCTGGCACTGCGAGTTCGAAAAGATGGCCGACTGCCCACGAGATCAGGTAGCTCTCGTTCTCATAGTAATCCTTGCCTTTCTTGAACCCGCCGAGCGCCTTGGCGATGTCGCCGGCGACCGAAGGTTTCTCGGTAATGATGAGGGACTTAGACATAGGGGGAAGGAATCGAACCCAGTTGCAGCGTCTTTGCAAGTGCGACCAAGCCGGAGCACACGAGTGCCGCAGCAAGTCCCTGGCTTAGCCCAGCTTAACGAAATATTTTCCGGGCAACTGCTTGACCAGACGCTTCAATTCCAACTGCAGGAGTGTAGATGAAACGGTCGGGCTTGGCAATTCGCTCCTGACGGTGATGTCGTCGATGGAGGTTTCGCTGGCTTCAATCGCATCGTAGACCCTGCGCTCTTCTTCTGATAGCGGCGGCAGCGGTCGCGCTGCGGTTTCCGGTGACGGTTTGGCTGAAGGAAACAGAATTTCCAGATCCTCTAAAATATCCGAGGCATCCATTACTAACTTTGCGCCCTGCTGAATGAGGCGGTTCGATCCCATTGCACTCGGCGCGTTAATGTGGCCTGGTACAGCGTAAACCGAGCGGCCCTGCTCCAGTGCCTGCGCTGCCGTGATGAGGGCACCGCTATTCAGTCCTGCTTCCACTATCAAAATGCCCTGGCTCCAACCCGAAATGATTCGGTTCCGCATCGGAAAAGTTTGTCGGTCCGGTTGGATATCCATTGAGAACTCGGAAACGACCGCGCCGTTCCCGGTACGAATTTTCTCCGCCAGCGATGCGTTCTCTGGTGGATAGAGTCTGGCCAGTCCGGAGCCGATGATGGCGATTGTCCGTCCTTTTGCCGCAAGAGCCCCTTGATGAGCAGCGGTATCAATCCCACGGGCCAATCCGCTAACTACTGTCAGCCCTGCGTAAGCGAGTTGGTATGCAAGCTTCTTAGCCGATTCCATTCCGTAATGCGTCGTGCGCCGCGCACCAATAATGCCGATGGCGTGATGATCCCGCTCTTCAATTTCGCCCCAGACATAAAGAACAATTGGCGGGGCGTGGATCTCGCGTAACGGAGTGGGATATAACAGTGACTGTTGCGTGATCACACTCACGCCGAAATCGCGGACTCGCTGGAGCTCCGCGGAAAGATCGATCGTTGATTCCCAATTGGAGATTTGGTCTGCGACGTCGTTCCCGATGCCTCCGACCTTGCGAAGGTCAGTCCGTTTCGCTGAAAGAATTTCCTGCGGTTCACGAAACACCTCAAGCAATCTGCGCAGCCGCACTGGACCGACCGTCGGCAGCATGTTGAGCGCGATGTAAGCTTCGGTCGCGTTCATTTTGTAAAGCCGCTCACCGCGGTGAGCGCATACTTAGATCCGATCGGGGCTCGCAACAAACGGGCCTGCAACGCTCAACAGGAGGTTATACTGAACCTTAAAATGGAATTTCGTCTTCGTCCGGTTCCGATGCCGCGGACGATTTCGGCGGTGCGGTGGTTTGCCGGCGTTCTCCGCCCGTATCGGTCGTCCCACCCGGAGGGCGGCCTCCCAGTAGTTGCATGTTCTCGGCCACGACGCGCAGGCGCGTTCGCTTTTGTCCGGTTTGCTTGTCATCCCAGCTGTCCATTTGTAAGCGGCCCTCGATAAAAACCGGTCTGCCTTTTTTTAGATATTCACTGGCGACCTCTGCCGTTCGCCCCCAAAGCGTGACATCAACAAATGTGACTTCCTCGCGTTTCTCGCCGGTATCGGTCGTGTACGCGCGATTCACGGCCACGCCGAGATCGCAAACCGCGCTCCCTTTGGGCGTGTAACGCACCTCGGGGTCGCGTGTCACATTACCGAGCAAGAGGACTTTGTTCAGGTTCGCCATGTCGCCTTTGTAGCGAGATTATTTCGCCTTCGCCAACTTTTTCGCCGCTTTCTCCGCCTTCTCGTCAAGACGCTGGTAATGCTGCCGGTAAACGTCGGAATCCAGTTTGAACCTCGCGCGCAGCCGAACGATGGAGCTCGGGTCGCAGTTCAATATGAAGTTTACGTAGTAACCAGAATCGAGCGACCCGGCCATGTATGAGAAGTGCCTCTTATCCATTTTTTGCACCTGCTCGACATGAGCGCCCTCCTTCTCAAATTCAGTTTCCAGACGTTCGATCATCTCTTTGAGATTGTCTTCTTTGGCGT
>JBLMXD010000269.1:0-3102 GCA_050257575.1 Alphaproteobacteria bacterium
TGCGCATTCGTCGCGAGATCACGCGATTCCTTACAAACCCGGTGCCGTGTCGTGTGCGCTGTCCTCAGCGCATTCGCTGGTAATTCCCGTTCGGCCGAGGAGCAGCGGACACTGCAGCTGCCGCGTGCGTAAGGAATTTTCGATCAACGCGACAAACCATCATGACTAACGGGAGCGATTACGACTTTATCATCATCGGTTCGGGAGCAGGCGGCGGCACTCTGGCGTATCACCTCGCGCCGAGCGGCAAGAAGATTCTACTGCTCGAGCGTGGTCCATTTGTCCCCCGCGAAAAGGAAAACTGGAACTCCCTGGAGGTGAATGCGCGCGGTCGCTACAACACCAAAGAGCTTTGGCGCAACGCAGATGGCACCGAACTGCATCCGCACACCAATTATTATGTCGGCGGTAACACGAAATTTTATGGTGCTGCGCTCTTTCGCCTTCGCGAAGAAGATTTTGGCCAGATCAAGCATTACGGCGGAATCTCGCCGGCCTGGCCGATTTCGTACAGCGAGCTGGAGCCGTACTACACGGAGGCCGAACGGATTTATCATGTACACGGCGAAATCGGAGAGGATCCCACCGAACCGAACCGCAGCGGGCCGTTTCCGTATCCGGCGATCAGTCACGAGCCGCGCATTCAACAGCTCAGCGATGATTTCGCGCGCCTTGGGTTGAACCCGTTCCACACGCCACTGGGAGTGATGCTAGATGAAAGGAATCGGCAGAATAGCCCATGTATCCGCTGCAGCACCTGCGACGGCTATCCCTGTTTGGTCAATGCCAAAGCCGACGCGCATGTCTGTTGCGTGGTGCCTGCACTGAAGCATCCAAACGTTACCCTTCTCACCGACGCCAAAGTAACCCGACTCGAAACGGACGGCTCCGGCCGCGAAGTCACGCGTGTTCAAGTCGAACGCGACGGTGCAAAAGAAAGTTATTCCGGCAAAATGGTCGTGCTCTCCGCTGGCGCCATCAATTCAGCTGCGCTCCTGCTGCGTTCAGGCAACGATAAGCACCCAAATGGCCTGGCCAACGGCTCGGATGTTGTCGGCCGCCACTACATGGGTCACGTGAATTCCGTTTTGATGGCGTTGTCGAAGTGTCCGAATCCCACCGTTTTTCAAAAAACCCTTTCCGTTAACGATTTTTATCATCGTGCGCCCGATTGGGAATTCCCCATGGGGCATATCTCGTTTGTGGGCAAGCTCGACGGCGACACGCTTAAGGCCGGCGCGCCAAAAGTTGCACCGAAATGGACACTCGATCTCATGGGCAAACATTCACTCGACTTCTGGCTGACGTCGGAGGATCTGCCTGACCCGAACAATCGTGTCACGATCAATCGCGACGGTGAGATCGTATTGCAGTACAAACCCAACAACGAAGAAGGACACAAACGGCTCATTAAGAAGCTTGAGAAGCTGATGCAACAGCAAACGAAATGTTCCGTCCACGGGCACGAATGCCACGAAGGTTTGGTCGCTCGCAATCTGTTTCTGGGTCAGCGGATTCCGCTTGCCGGGGTTGCGCACCAGAACGGCACGATTCGTTTTGGCAACGATCCCAAGACCAGTGCACTTGATCGTAACTGCAAAGCGCACGAGCTCGATAATCTTTACGTTGTGGATGGAAGCTTCTTCTGCTCAAGCGGCGCGGTGAATCCCGCGCTCACAATTATTGCCAACTCATTGCGAGTCGGTGATCATTTGCTGGAGCGGATGGGGGCTCGACGCGCCGAGCCAGAAATGATGGTGACGGCCTGAGCCGTCTGTAGCCGGGATCGTTGATCCCGGTCCCGTTACTGTAATGTTGGCAATCGTGAAAGTAAGCTGGCTCCGATTCAGCATCCCACTGTTGCTAATCAACATTGGATCCCTGCCGGCATCACCGATGCCGGCTACAGCATTTGAGAGCGGCCAGACGCAAACCACTTTGCTGGAACTTTTCACTTCGGAAGGATGTAGCAGTTGTCCACCGGCCGAAAAATGGCTGAGCTCGCTCAAATCGAATCCAGACCTATGGAAGAAAATCGTTCCGGTCGCCTTTCACGTTGATTACTGGGATCGTCTGGGCTGGCGGGATCGCTTCGCCAAACCTGAATTCACTTCCAGACAGCAGCGTTATGCCGCGACCTGGGGCGGCGACTCGGTATACACACCGGGATTCGTTGTGAATGGCAAGGAATGGCGCAGCTGGTTTGGCGGGAATTCGATGCCGACAACGTCGGCCAAGCTTGGCGTGTTGCGTGTGTCGCTAGGCAACGACGGAAAACTTGCCGCCACGTTTGTTCCAGCTGCGACGCAACCGCGCGCGTTAACATTAAATGTCGCCCTGCTCGGAAACGATCTCGAGTCAGATGTAAAACGGGGCGAAAACAGCGGTCGCAAATTGCGCCACGATTTCGTCGTGCTTGATCTTATCCAGACAGACATGGTGAATAAATCGAACCGCTGGACCGGATCGGTTACGCTTCCGACGAGATCCAGTAACGACAAACCCAGCGCGATTGCAGCATGGATCACAGGAGACGGGGCACCGATTCAAGCAACTGGTGGTTGGCTGCAACGGTAACTCTTATGGGACGCATAATCCGAATCTTGCTAAGTCCGGCGATTTGCGGAGCGCTCTTAGCCTGCTCCCGCGCCCGCTCGTCGAGCAGTCTGGACGCAGCGCAGATTCGCGCGAAGCTCGACGCCATTCCGCTCGATCAAAAGGTATCCCTTACGAACAAGGAATGGCAGGTGATCATGGTGCCCCTCCAATTCTACGTGATGCGACTCGCTGGCACGGAGGCCCCATCGTTCAATGGCAATGCGCCGGGTCACCGCAACGGAGTCTATGTGTGTTCTGCCTGCGGCAATCCACTCTACAGGGCCGACACAAAGTTCGATTCCGGTACCGGTTGGCCAAGCTTTTGGCAGCCGATTCGCGCAGATGCTGTGCACGAAAACAATGTGGTCTCAGCGGTCTTCGGCAGGGAAATTTCGTGCGCACGCTGTGGCTCGCATTTGGGACATGTCTTCAAGGACGGACCGCCCCCGACCGGGTTGCGCTACTGCATGAACGGGGTTGCGCTCACGTTTCATGAGGAAGACG
>JBLMXD010000270.1:0-5763 GCA_050257575.1 Alphaproteobacteria bacterium
GAGCGGATGCCCGCGTCATTGTAAAATTCAATCTGGCGTCCCCCGAGACGGTGTATGACTCGCCAGCCATGGCTCTGCGCAAATTCGCGAACCTCTTCGTCGGACATTTCGCGAAGAACTCTCAACTCCGCAGCCTGCGTAACGACATACTCCGATCGGTTTGAAAGTGCTTCTCCAATCTTGGCCGCAAGTGCGGGTAGATCGCTGTGCATATGGCGCCCTTCAGGGACTAGTCGTGCGCCCGGTTTCTGCCTTAGTTTTCTTCGAAGGCAGAGGAGGCGGTCGTTTGGTTTTGCGATTCAGCCTCGACCCGAGCACGGAGCGCGCTTTCCGGCTGGGCGAAGGGCCGCTTGAACTTGGTTTCTCCATGTCGAATTCCTCATTGTAGAGGCGTTTGTGTCAAACGCCTACTTACTAGTTTGGTGCCTGGCACAGGCGTCGCTACGACCTTCCATCGCTGGCGCAGCGGTATTCCTTGGCTAAACTTTGCCGATGTTTTCGGAAACGATCGAGCTACGCGGCCACATTATTGACTCGCTGATTCTGCCAAAGGTGCTCGATCAAATTTTGACGCACGGCGCAAATTTTAAAATCCGCGACATCAAGATTGGACAAAAGCGTGCCGATCAGAGCTTTGCGCGCATTGATGTATCGGCACAAACCAGCGAGGCCCTGGACGAATTGATTCTGCGCCTGCGCCAGCATGGGGCCGAAGTAGCGGAACGCGAAGATGTCCATCTCGCGCCGGCTCCAGCAGATGGCGTTTTTCCGCCAGAATTCTACGTAATGACGAACCAGCAAACCTTCGTCCGGGTTGAGGGCAAAGAAATGGAAGTGCGACCCGCCATGATGGACAGCGCGATTGCAGTGGACAGAAAGCGACACACGGCACAAGCCGTCAAATTCTTTGACGTTCGCAAAGGCAACGAGATTGTCGTTGGACACCAGGGTGTAAGGGTGGTGCCTGTGCAGCGCGCAACGTCCCGCACGGATGTTTTTCAGTTCATCAACACGATCATCGATGCTGACGAACCCAAATCAGCCATTATTCGCGAATTGGGAGAGGAATTGCGGCGCGCCAAAAAGGCGAAGGCCAGGATCGCCGTGGTAGCAGGCCCTGCAGTTGTGCGCACCGGTGCCGGTAGGCATTTGGTACGCCTGATTGAGGCAGGGTATGTCCAGCGACTTATTGCCGGAAATCCATTCGCCGGTTACGACGTGGAGCGCGCGTTATTTGGCACATCTTTAGGCATCAGCGTCGATCTGGCGTTCGCGCGCGGCGGACGCGAGAACCTCATGCGCGCGGTCAACACCATTCGCGCGGCCGGCGGCGTCGTAGCCGCTGTTAAGAAAAATATCCTGACCAGTGGGATCATGCACGCCTGCGTCCGCAACGATGTCGATATCGTTCTCACCAGCTCGATTCGTGACGAGGGGCTGATGCCCAGCGCGACGACAGACGCCGTCGAGGGCCAAAAATTGATGCGCGAAAAGCTCGCTGACGTGACGCACGCGTTGTTATTGGCGACCATTCGGCATTCGCTTGCCGTGGCAAGCATGCTGGCGCCGACGGTAAAAACCGTGTGCGTCGACATCGACGCGCCGGCCGTCGAGCAAGTGGTCGAGCAACAGCCGCTGCAATCCATCGGCATGGTCACCGACGTGGAACCATTTCTCCGGGAACTCGCCGATTGGCTGACCGAATCCCGCGGCCGCGACAAGGTTTGATCGTATGCGTGAGTTGCTTCTTTGTCCGCCCGATTACTATGGGATTGAATACGAGATCAATCCCTGGATGAGTGTGGCCCGCGCCGCCGAAGTAGCTGTGGCGCAAGAGCAATGGAAACAACTCCACGCGACGCTTTCTAAATTGAATTGCAAAGTTCATTTGATCGCGCCCCGGTCGGGGCTGCCCGATATGGTTTTCACCGCCAATGCCGGGTTGACCGTCGGCCGCAAATTCATTCCAAGTAATTTCCGCCACAAAGAGCGCGCCGGGGAACAACCGTTGTTTGCCAAATGGATGGAGCAGCATGGTTACGAAATCTGCTGGCTACCCGAAACGCTCTACTTCGAAGGCGAAGGCGACGCTCTTTTTGGCAAAGAGGTGCTCTTTTGCGGCTACAAGTTTCGTTCCGACATTCAGTCGCACCGCGCCATAGCAGAAATGCTCGGATGCCTTGTGATCTCTGTGGAGTTGGTAGATCCGCGTTTTTATCACCTTGACACCTGTTTTTGTCCGCTGCCCGATGGCGGTGCGTTTTGGTTCCCCGAGGCTTTCGACGAATATGGACAGCGCGCAATCCGAGAACATGTGACCGATTTGATCGATGTCGTCCCGGAAGAAGCGACGCACTTTTCATGTAACGCGGTAGTCATCGAGCGCGACATTGTTTTGCCTGAAGGCGCGCCGACGCTTGTTACCGGGCTTAAAGAACGCGGCTACGAATGCCACCCGTTGCCAATGAGTGAATTCATCAAAGCTGGCGGCGCCTGCAAATGCCTTACCATGTTCATGCCTCAACGTGCTGCGCTGAACTGAGTTTTCGCTTCGCTTGCAAGGCGCGTTCGATCTTGTCGAACGGCAAACAATTCACCACGTCGTCTTTCGTGAGCCAGCCTTTGCGGGCGATACCGATTCCAAACCACAGATCTTGAAGCCGGCTAGTGCGATGCGCGTCCGGGTTGATCACGCATTTGACGCCTTTTTGTTTCGCCAACGGCCACCAGCGCCAGTCGAGGTCGAGCCGCTTGGGCGCGGCATTGAGTTCGATCCATGTGCCGGTACGCGCGGCTGCGTCTAGCACGGATGGAATGTTAATCTGATAGGGATCGCGTTTCAGAAGCAATCGGCCGGTAGGATGCGCCAGCATGGTGACGAAGGGATTTTCCAGCGCGTGGATCACGCGCTGCGTCATGTCCGATTCGCTGAGATTGAAAGCGGAATGAACCGACGCTACGACGTAGTCGAGTTGCGACAAAACTTCGTCAGGAAAATCAAGCGAGCCATCACGCAAGATATCGCATTCAACTCCGGCAAATAGGCGAAATCCGTCGAACGTCCGGTTAAGCTTCTGAATGGCGGCGACTTGTTCGAGCAACTTTTCCGCGGCGATCCCGTGGCCCTGAACGGAACTGCGGCTGTGGTCGGCGATACCGAGGTAATCGAGGCCAAGTTCCCGGGCGGCTTCGGCCATTTCCTCGAGCGAATTGTGGCCGTCGCTCGCAATCGTATGGCAATGGAATGTGCCACGCAGATTTTCTTTCTCGATCAGTTTCGGAAGTAAATGTCGTTCGGCTGCTTCAAATTCGCCGCAGTTTTCCCGCAGCTCTGGCGGAGTGAAATCGAGATTCACGGCCCGATAAAGGTCGGCTTCGTCTCGCACGGCTGGAATTTTCGCGGCAGGTTTTTTCTTCTTTGCTTTCGGATCGACCGGGAGCGGGGCGAGCCGGTATTCGTTAAGTGTCCAACCGCGCTGGAGCGCCCGGCTGCGCATTTCAATATTGTGTTCCTTGTTCCCGGTAAAATAGGCGAGCGCAAATGGATATTCGGTCTTGTTGACTACCCGGAGGTCGCATTGCACGCCGGAACGCAAACGCACACTCGATTTTGTAGGACCTTGCGCAGTGACGGATTCGACCAACGGATGGGAAACGAAAAATTTCGTAATCGCTTCCGGATCCTTCGTGGCGACCAGTAGATCGAGATCGTGAACGATTTCCTTTCGACGGCGATAACTTCCGGCGACTTCAACCTGCAAGGCCGCTTCGTGCGCTGCAAGATCTGTTCGAAGAGTTTCCGCCTCGGCGGCGACCTGGCCGAATTGGAATGAACCGGCGTGCGTCGCGCGTCGCACAATGGCGTCGCAAAGCTTTCGTTGGGTTGTTTCGCCGAACCCCGGCAATTCGGCGATGCGCCCCTGTTCGCACGCTTTCTGTAATTGCTCGATTGAACTGATCCCGAGTTTGTCGTGAAGCGCCTTGATCTTTTTCGCGCCGAGTCCCGGCAGTGAAAATAACTCCAGAATTCCTGTCGGAAATTTAGCGCTCAGTTCCTGGAAATAGCCAAGCGATCCGGTCGCGGCGAGCTCCCTGATTTTCAGCGCAATGCTTTTTCCGATCCCTGGAATTTTTGCTACGGCTTCTTCATCCTCAAAATTCGAAACATTTGCACCGAATGTCTCGAGCGCCCGGGCAGCGTTCGTATAGGCGCGAATCTTGAACGGATTTTCGCCCTTTAGCTCCAGCAATGTCGCGATCTGCTCCAGAACACCGGCGATTTCCTCTTTGGTCATCACCAAGACGGTTAACCCAGATTGCTTCGCCGTCGATGGCGGTATTGCAAGCTCGCTTATGCGGCAAGCCACGCGGATGGGTATTTAAACAATTAGGCCGGACGAAACGTTGCTCATTGCTCGACCACGCTCCACGGAGCGGGAAGAGCCGGGCCAAATGCGGCGTTAACCAAAACGTTGTTGTTAAGGTACCCGATCGCCGTCTGCCGGACGCCGCGATTATAGACGAGGTAATCCGGACTTCCGTCACCGTCGAAATCGGCCGCAGCTACCAGCGGCCATCCATAGGGAAGAGTCGGCCCAAATGCAGCTCCAATAACTGTCGGTCCCGACAAGTAGCCGATTACGGTTTGGCCAGTATTCGAATTAAACAACGCAAAATCTGGATGACCGTCACCGTCGAAATCGGCCACAGCCACCAACGGCCATCCGTAGGGAAGAGTCGGGCCTGAGGCACTGCCGGTAAATACATTGTTGTTGAGATAATAAATTGTCGTTTCGCGCGTGCTCGGTTTGTAAAGCACATAGTCCGGGTGACCGTCTCCGTTAAAGTCTGCCGCCGCTACCAGTTCCCAGCCGGCCGGAATCGTCGGACCGGTAGCCGCGCCAACGACCGTCAAGCCTGACAAGTACGCGATCACCGTTTGTCCGCTTCCGGGGTTAAACAACGCAAAATCTGGATGGCCGTCGCCATCAAAATCAGCCGCGCAAGCCAAACTCCAGCCAGTGGGCAGAGTTGGGCCCCACGCCGCACCGATGACCACGTTGTCGTTAAGATATAATGCCGCCGTATAATGCGGGCCCATCCTCTGGGCGATCAAGTCCGGGTGGCCGTCTCCGCTAAAGTCAGCGACCACTGCCCTGGCCACCAGCGTCGTAAAAGTGCTGTCGCTGCCGTAGGTCGTTCCAGCAACGTTACTCGCTACGATTCGGAAATGATATATCGTGCCCGCAGTCAGGTTGGTGAGATTCGCCGTGACGTTCTGCGTGGTGCTGCCGTTGTAATTCTGAGTGGCAGTATTGAAGGTGTAGTTGGTGGTAGTTCCGTATTCGAAATGAACGGTGGTACTCAGTCCGTGTGGATTGACCGTGCCATTGAGCGTAGCTGAAAAATTGGCAACGTTCGTTGCGGGATTAGTCACAACAATCGGAGGTCCAGTCGGTGTCGGCGCATTCGCCAAATCGTAACCAACGACGTCGAGATTGATCCCTTCCGGCGATGTGGCCTCGATATCGGAAGTTTGCCCGGTGCAGGCAAACGCATTTTGCACGTACGGATGCGACTGCGGACAATCCTCGCTGTGCCAATCACCAAAATCGCCGTGAGAATCCTGATTAAAATTGACGATGTTTGTAACGCCGCCGTTAATCGAGAAGTACCGGCTGCCGGAAGAAGTAATGTTCCGATGACCGGCGGATGACCAACTGAACAAGTCCTGCGGCCGAAGATCATTGCCTGAAATGCCCA
>JBLMXD010000271.1:0-3867 GCA_050257575.1 Alphaproteobacteria bacterium
GACATAGCGCGAAGGACATTGCGTCCAATGCGCCCGAAACCGTTGATAGCGAAATTGGCCATAGAAAAAGTTGAAAAGGTTGAAGACTAAACCGTTACGCGGAAAATCTTCAACGTCCAACACCGAACACACAACTTTGGAGCGGTTGCCCTTGAACGATGCATGGGCGTTGCTTATTTCCAAATGAAACGCGCCGTAACGACGCTTCTGGTAATCATATGGGTTGTTCTCGCAGAAAACGCGATCGCGGCCGGAACAAAAACCATTCTCGTGTTTGGCGACAGTTTGTCGGACGGATTCATGCTAAAGCGCAGCGAAGCTTATCCCGCCTTATTGGCGAAAAAGCTGCGCGCGGCACGATTGAACTTCCAGGTAATCAACGCGAGCGCATCCGGCGGCACCACTGACGGCGGGTTGGAACGGTTGCCGGGGCATTTAAAGCACAAAATCGATATCCTCATCCTGGAACTTGGGATCAACGACGTCTTTCACGGCCTGTCGGTTGATCAAATTCAAAACAATCTCCAGCAGATCATCGACCAGGTGAGGGCGCGAAACCCAAATGTGCGCGTGGTGATCGCAGGAATGCTGCTGCCCGGCTATGCCGCCGACGATTACGTTTCTGTGTTTGGCAAAATGTTTGCCGATCTGGCGGCAAAAAATGGAGCGGCGTTGGTGCCCTATTTGCTCCAAGACGTTGCTGGCAATCCCTCGTTGAATTTAGCCGACGGAATTCATCCGAACGCCGAAGGGCAAAGGATCCTTGCGGAAAACGTCTGGCGCGCGCTCGAGCCAGTAGCCCGCAAACTAGCGACAGGCAGGGGCGGCTCACCTGAACCGCCCGCGGGCGACTGAATCAATCGCCCCTACCTCACACGGCCGGCTGCTGTTGAGTCAGGCAGTGAAACGTGCCGAGCCCCCAGATTAACTCGCGGCAGTCGATTCCAATGACCTGCCGGCCCGGAAAACAGTAGCGCAGGCCGGATAACGCAGCTTCGTCGTTCGGATCGGCAAATGTGGGCACGAGCACGCAGCTATTCGCGATGTAAAAGTTTGCGTAACTGGCTGGCAGCCGCAGTCCTTCGCGAACCATCTTCTTGGGCATCGGGAGCGCACAGATGTCGAGTTTCCGACCATCGATTCTCATCTCACGCAGACGCGCAAGATTTTGTTGGAGGGGCCGGTAGTTTTCGTCACTCCGATTTTCTTCAACGACTGTCACGACAGCGCGTTCTGAAACAAACCGCGTGAGGTCGTCGACGTGGCCATCTGTGTCGTCACCAGCGATACCATCTCCGAGCCAGAGAATATCGCGGACCCCGAGATAATCGCGCAAACGCTGCTCGATTTCAGCGCGCGACAAATTTGGATTTCGATTTTTGTTCAACAGACACGACTCGGATGTCAGCAATGCGCCGGTGCCGTTCACATCGACGGATCCTCCTTCGAGGATCATCCGTGGATAAAAGACTGGGAGCTTCAAGATTTCGGCCACACGCGTTGGGACCACTTCATCCAGATCAAACGGCGGATATTTGTTTCCCCATGCGTTGTAGTCCCAATCCACCACAGCCAATGGAGCCGGCCCGCCCTCGCACCGCTGGGTATGTTCCGGCTCGGGGGCGAGCCGGTTCCAATGCGCATCGCGTGTGAGAAAGATCGGTCCATGATCGCGGCACCAGGGCTCGTTTGTTGGGATACGATGAAAAGTGATTCTCTCCATCGGCAACCCGCGCAGGACCGATCGCGCTTCTGCTTCATGCTCGCCATTGCAAACATTGATACAAACCTGCTCGGATTCGATCAACGCTTCGACCATCGCGCGCAGCGTTGGCATCACGCGGTCAAATGAATCGGGAAAACTGATGCCTTCGCGTCTTGGCCAGGACAGCCAAGTCGCCGTGTGCGGTTCCCATTCCGCCGGCATTCGATAGCCGAGTTTAGCTGGAACCTGCACCGGTTTACTCATGGATGTTAACGTTCAACATCAAACACATAGGTCGACCCCCATCTTTGAACCTGATCTGGAATCAGGATGCCATTTGCAACTGCACGGCTATTAGTTCCAGCCGGTCAGCGCAAGCGCTCTCTTAGATACATGATGCGCCCACTGGCTGGTCTGTAGATGGCGCCGACGACTGCGCCTGCGACTGCGAATTGGATCACCGCGCCGGCGATCCAACCTCCAAGAATCTTCAACGTCAACGGTTGAACCGCGAATGAGATCAAATGTGGCCCTGCGTACACCAACCCGACCAAAATGCCTAACGTCGCGCCTGCGCCTGCGCCGCCTGTCGGAAGGAAACGCGCACAGAGGATGGTAAAGAAGAACGCCATGACCAGGTGACCGAAAACCAGCCAGACAAAATAGGTCTGAAGATCGGCTTCCGGCCGCAAAAGCGTCGGGACTTCCCGATGCGCGTTGTGCATCAGCGTCGCGTACCAGAGGAAGTCGAACACGAAGAGAGCAACGAACGCCGCGACAAATGCAAGGAAGAATTTCTTCCAATTCATAACTTCCTATTCGTGAGGGTGGTGCGGCTCCTTGGGGGCGCCTCCGTCCTTAATGGCAAGACCACCGGCCAAAGTCGATCTCAATTTTTTCGGGCCGGAAAATGACCGCCACTTGGCCGAAAATGTGATGTTCAATCGGCAGCCGGCAATCGCAAATCGGAAATCAATTGACTCGCTCGCTTCCCGCTCGCTCGCCCTCTCGGGCTTGCCCGTCCATTTCGCGGTTTCCCCAACCGCTCAGTTGACCCACCTGCCGCCCTCGGAGACGAGAATCGGCAACTCTTCCATCATGAACTGCGTCTTGCCGAGAGCGCCGATCATGCGCGTCCCGGTCGCGGCGTACCATTTCTTCGACATGCTCTCGCCGGTATGGCATCCCCAGCTTTTGCAATAGGCGCCGCGTGCGAAGGCGTGACGGTTGATTTGTTTCAGATCGTCTTCGTGAAGCCAGGATTTACACGCGCTATCAATATTGTTGCTGTAATCGAACATGAAGCAGGCGCGATTGGAATGCCCGAAATACTCGAAGTCGGCGATCTTCAGCTGATCTCGCGGCTGTCCAGTATTGATGTAATTGATGACCTCTTTGCCGGGGCCAAACCAAATGAGATTGATGTTAAATTTATCGCGAACCGTATTAATGAGACTGATCAGATCCTGGTGCTCCTGTTTCGCGCGGTCCTCATAGCCCTGCCTGTAAATGAGCCACGTGATCTTCGCATCCGGCCCGAGTTCGTTGCGTAATTGTTCGGTACGCAGCCGCGCCGCACGTACAAAGTTCGCCCACCAATGATCGTGCGGGAAAGCCTTGTACTTTTCCCATTGATACATCGATGGCCCTCCAACAAGCATGATGTATTCACCCCCGGCTGGTGGCGCCGCCCGCAGGCCGAGCGCGACCATCCACAACAAGCAAACGAGTAAGAGACGTTTCATCATTTCTGGCGAAAGGACTATTTATGCGTGTTGCAAAATTGCGCAAGCAGCAGGGCGCGATCGCGGACCGTGCCGCAGGCCGGAGTAACGCTCCGGCTACACCTCGCCGCGGACGAGATCTTCCCACGTGTCTCGCTTTCGGATAAGCGAGAATTTGTCGCCGCGGACCAAAACTTCTGCCGGCAGCGGGCGCGAATTGTAGTTCGACGCCATGACAAATCCGTACGCGCCCGTGCTCATGATCGCGAGCAAATCGCCTTGCTTGGTCGTGGGCATCTCTCGATCTAGCGCAAAAAAATCGCCCGATTCACAGACCGGCCCGACAATATCGATTTTTTCTAGGCCCTTTGTATTCGCGGTCCTCTTCGGTTCGTTGACTGGCACAATTTCGTGATAACTCTGGTATAGGGCCGGCCG
>JBLMXD010000272.1:0-4012 GCA_050257575.1 Alphaproteobacteria bacterium
GGGCGACCCGCTTCCTCGGAGAGAAACTCCTTTAGGTGCTCGAACAGTGTTGAGTTATCGGCGGATTGGTACTCACTCTCCAAACGATTTAGGACCTGTTCCAGCAGCGTAAGAGCCCACCGCCGCTCGTAGATTTTATCGGCCGTCAGATTGTCAGCGGGTTCCAGATCGGCATGCTCGCGAGCCAGTAATTCATCGAGCGGAACCAAGGCCCGGCCTTCGCCGCGTTTGAGCGTGAGCTCGTGCCGTCTCGCTTTCGCCAGAAAATTTTTCAGCGACACAAGCAGATAGGAACGCAAACGTCCCTTTTCGCGGCGGACTACGTCGAGATCGCGACGTTCCAGCAACAAGGCAAAGAACCCCTGGGTCAGATCTTGCGCCTCTTCGGCGCCGTAACCGTTGCGTCGGACGAATCCGTAAAGAGGCCACCAGTAAGTGCGGCAGAGTTTTTCCAATGCCTCTTCGGCGGCCGGTGATCGGCCCTGTGCAGCGAGCACCACGCTCCAATGGGTCGTGACAAACGCGCCGACTTCAGTCTGGGCGGACACGCCACGATGTAATTAGGAAATAAGGACAAAATCAAGACTGCGGACTTGGTCGATAAGAAGTCTCCGCTTTTTGCCGCGTCCAAACTTTCCCGTTTACGAATTAGCTCAGGAGCGTTTCAATTAGGGCCGTGACCGAGCAGAAGAAGATTTTTGGAACAGATGGCGTGCGCGGCATCGCGAACGTCGAGCCGGTGACGGCTGAGACGGCGCTGAAACTTGGTCGCGCTGCGGCCTATGTCTTTGCGCAACTGAATCCGCCCAGGACGCCTGGCGGAGCACGCCCGAAGATCGTGCTCGGCAAGGACACACGGCTTTCCGGTTACATGTTGGAGAACGCCCTGGTGGCCGGAATCACTTCGCTCGGAGTGGATGTGCTGGTGATCGGGCCTTTGCCTACGCCGGGTGTTGCTTACATCACGCGATCGTTGCGCGCAGATGCCGGCATCGTCCTTTCCGCTTCGCATAACGCTTACCAGGACAACGGCATCAAGTTTTTCCGGCACGATGGTTACAAGCTGGATGATCAGATCGAGGAAAAAATCGAAAACCTCGTTTTCACCGGCGAAATTGATTCGATTCGGCCGACTGCTAACAACATTGGCCGGGCCACGCGAATCGATGACGCGCTTGGCCGGTATGTAGAGTTCGCAAAAGCGAGTTTTCCCAAGGGAATGTCGCTGGAGGAAATGCGCGTGGCGGTCGATGTCGCGAACGGCGCCGCTTACAAATCGACGCCGTGTATTCTGCGCGAGCTCGGCGCGGAGGTTGTAGTGGCGCATAACGAGCCTAACGGCATCAACATCAACGACGCCTGCGGTAGCATGCATCCCCAGGAAATTCGGCGCATTGTGGAAATCACCGGGGCGGATGTGGGTATCAGTCACGATGGCGACGCGGATCGCGTTCTGCTTTGCGACGAAGACGGTGAAATTGTCGATGGAGACGAAATTTTGGCGATTGCGGCACTGGATCTTCTGGAATCCGGCCAACTGGAGCAAAACACATTGGTGGCAACTGTGATGAGTAACTTCGGTCTGGACGAAACGCTCGCGGCGCGGGGCGGCAAAGTGGTGCGAACGAAAGTAGGCGATCGTTATGTCATTGAAGAAATGGTGCGCCAAAAACTGAATCTCGGCGGCGAACAAAGCGGACACGTCATTTTCCGCGATTTCACCACGACCGGCGACGGCATCATCACCGCGCTCCAGATTTTGCGCATCATGCACAAGACCGGCCAGTCATTGAGTAAACTTAAAGGGTGCTTGCAAAAATATCCGCAGGCACAAAGGAATTTGGCGGTTAAAGACAAGCGCCCGCTGGCGGAGTTGTCTGCGGTGATGAAGCTCGTCGATGAGGCGGAGAAAGAGCTCTCGGGCAAAGGCCGCGTGCTCCTGCGTTATTCAGGCACCGAGCCGAAAATCCGGCTACTCATTGAAGGCCGCGAGTTTGCGATGATTGATAAGCAAGCGGATCGGATTGCGGATGCCATTCAAAGCGCCATTGGAATATAGGGACGGTTACGACAAATGACTCTGATTCGCATTATTGAAGCGCTGTTGTTCAGCGCGCAAAAGCCGCTCTCGATCCGTGAAATCACCGCTGCAGCCAGAGACGCCGAAGACGATCTGGAAAGCGGGACGCCTAACGAGTTCGCGCGTGTGAAAGATACAGAAGTTGCCGCGGCACTCGAACAACTAAAACTGGACTACATCCAGCAGGGGCGCGCATTTCAACTCCTCGAAAAGGCAGAAGGCTGGCAACTCGCGACCGACCCGGGTTTCGCCAGATGGGTGCGGCAGCTTTTCCCCGCGCCGAAGCCGGCACGACTAAGCGCGCCTGCGTTGGAGACGCTGGCGATCATCGCTTATCGCCAGCCCATCACACGTGCCGATGTGGAAGCTGTGCGGGGGGTCAATATTGACGGTGTGCTGCAAACATTGATGGAGCGGGGCCTGGTGAAAATCGCGGGACGGGCTGAAATTCCGGGTCGGCCGCTCCTCTACGAAACGACGCAGTTTTTCCTCGATCACTTTGGCCTGCGCACTCTCAACGAATTGCCAAACGTTGAAGAACTACGAAAACGAAATGTGCCGGTTGCGCGTTCTGTAGCCGGCACCGGTAATGCCGGTCAGCTGGGGCCAACGCCCCCGGCTGCAACGCCGCAAGGTAGGGGCGATTGACCTCAATCGCCTACGTCATGCCGGGCGGTTCAGGTGAACCGCCCCTACCTTCTTTTCGCGGGTTCATTCGCAATCGATATGCTTCGCTGATCTTTGCGTTGCTCGTAACATGCGCATCTGCTTTTGGCGCCATCCAGCCATCGGATTGCGAACGTGCGGCGAAGTATTCCGAGAGCAGACGTGGCAGTGCGATCCTCGTTCTGCAGAATGGCCGGACGATTTTCGAGCATTACGCCAATGGAGGCTCGGCGAGTCGACGATGGCCAATCTTCAGCGGAACAAAAAGCTTTTGGGGAATCGCCGCACTGGCGGCTGTCCACGAAGGCTTGTTTAAGCTCGACGATCCCGTCTGCGATACCGTCACGGAATGGAAAGAGCACCCGCGCAAATCGCAAATTACAATCCGTCAGTTGCTAAGCCAGACCGATGGCATTGAGGGCGCCTCGCGTCTTCAACGTCCGACCATTCGAGACCGGAACGCGATGGCCATTCAATTACCTCTGCTTGCCAGTCCCGGCACGGCTTTCATTTATGGACCGAGTCATCTGCAGATTTTCTCCGAGCTGTTGCGCCGGAAATTGGGAGGCCGGAGCGTTATCAACTACTTCGAAACCCGTGTATCACGCCGGCTTGGGCTCGATCATCTCGAGTACAAAAAAGACACGGTCGGCAATCCCCTGCCTGCTACAGGGTTTGAATTGACTGCGCGTGAATGGGCCCGATTAGGCGAGCTCGTGCTGGGGAGCGGCAAATACCATGGACGCCAAATTGTGCCGGCAGATTTGTTGCAGGAAGCGTTTGCCGGTTCTCAGACCAATCCCGCCTACGGACTCACGTTCTGGTTGAATGACCAGTCGCCGAGCGGGCGCGAGGCTGATATGGAACGAACACTCGATTTGCCATGGCAGAGCGCGCAATGGCGAGGCACCTGCTTCTGCACCGATGCGCCTCCTGACATGGTGGTCGCGCTTGGTTCGCATTATCAGCGCCTCTTCATCATCCCGTCGTTGAAAGCGATCATTGTTCGGCAAGGTTCGGAGGCGAGCTTCTCCGATGCAAAGTTTCTGCGGTTGGTGCTCGGACGGACGCGTTGAGCTACCCAGGTTGACTTGCTCTCCGGTCTGGCAAACGATCACCTGTTATGAATCAACGTTTAGAGGACGAACAGGCGTTGATCAAGATTCAGCACGAATGGGCGGAAGCGCGCGTCAAGGGTGACAGTTCCTACACGCGAAGGCTTGAGGCGGAAGATTGCACCATTGTCTGGCCGGACGGCAGGATCGT
>JBLMXD010000273.1:0-5425 GCA_050257575.1 Alphaproteobacteria bacterium
GCCGGCACCGACGATGGGCTGCTTCATGTTACGACCGACGATGGCCAGCATTGGTCAAAGGTCACACCGAAAATGCCGGAGTGGAGCACGGTCAGCATCATTGACGCTTCGCCACACGATGCTAACACCGCTTATGTAGCAGTCGATCGACACAAGCTCGACGATTTTAAGCCGTACATTTTCAAAACGGCCGATCTCGGAAAAAATTGGAGCGCAATCACAACCGGAATCCCGGATGGTGCATATGTCCGGGCGGTTCGCGAAGACCCAAAACGCAAAGGTTTGCTTTACGCGGGAACTGAGCTCGGGGTTTTCGTCTCGTTTGATGATGGTGCCCATTGGCAGCCGCTTCAGTTAAATCTGCCAGTAACACCGATCCGCGATCTGGTGGTCAAAGATGACGATCTGGTAGCCGCAACACACGGACGGTCGTTCTGGGTGCTGGACGATTTGACGCCGCTTCGTCAGCTCAACACGCAATCAGCTGCAGCGGACGTTATTCTATATCAGCCGCAGATCGCGCTGCGCTTGCATTACCCGGATGAATTCGATAAACGGCAACCGGCAGGCGATAACCCCCCGCCGGGAGCAATCATTGACTACTATCTAAGGACCAAGCCAAAGGAGGAAGTTACACTCGACATCATGGACTCTTCGGGAAAGGTCGTGCGACACCTTTCCAGCAAGGAAAAGAAAGAAAACGAGCAGCCCCCTGAATGGCCGGACCGCGTAGAGCGCGTAAAGACGATTCCAGCTAACGAAGGAATGAACCGGTTCGCATGGGATCTGCGTTACGATGATCCGATTCAAATCCCGGGCGCATTCTATTCCAGCACGGGACCGAAAGGGCCACTGGCGTCGCCGGGCGATTACCAGGTGAAACTGACTGTTAGCGGTAAGTCGCAAACTGCACCGCTCCATTTGGCAATCGATCCGCGGACAAAAGGACAGGAAGCAGCCTTGCAAAAGCAATTCGCTTTAGCGACGCAGGTGAACGATCGGATCTCGCAGCTGCATCAGGCCGTAAATGAAATACGGGATCTTAGATCTCAGATTCAAGATCTTCACAAACGTTTCGGAGACGATCCGCGCCTGAAGCCGGCTCTAGGGGCGGCGGACGATCTCGATCACAAAATGTCCAAAGTCGAAGAGGTGCTAATCCAGATAAACATGAAGGGTTCGGAAGCAAACCTGGCTTTCCCAAACATGTTGAACGAGCGGTTCGATACATTTAGCCATGTGATCGAGGTCGGCGATACTGAGCCAACCAAACCGCAACTCGAAGTCTTCCAGATGTTGAGCAGCCAACTCGACGAACAGCGAAAAAAATGGGCACAGCTCAAGAAAGAAGATTTGCCGAAAGTTAGCGAAATGATCAAACAGGCGAACTTGCCTGCGCTCATTATCACGGAGCCAAAGAAAAGCTGATCGTAGGTGGAGAACCACAGGTTCCGAATGACGGCGCCGGTCAAGATTCAACCCGCCATTCCACGATGAGTACGATCGACAAGGCAGTGATACTCGCGGCGGGCCGCGGCACACGAATGCGCGAACTAACCGCTGATCTGCCCAAGCCAATGATCGAAGTGCGCAAGAAGCCGGTATTACAGCACATTGTAGAAGGGCTGCGCGATGCCGGTATCAGTGAGTTTGTTTTGGTTGTCGGTTATCGCGCTGATGTAGTACGGAAATTTTTTGGAGACGGTTCGCGCTGCAATGTCTCCATTCATTACACGACGCAGACGGTACAAGACGGGACAGGACGTGTCGTCGAGCTCGTTCGCGATTTCGTCGGCAATCGTCCGTTCATTTTGGCCTATGGTGACATCTTGGTTGATCCGGCGAATTACAAACGATTGGTCGATCTTCCCGGCGATGCTGAGGCGATCCTGACAGTCACGCGTGGCGAAGATGTCACCAAAGGAGGCGCTGTTTTCCTGAGTAGCGAGATGGAACTTCTCGAACTTCGCGAAAAACCGAAACCGGGTGAGCCCACGAGCCCATGGTACAACGCCGGTCTTTACGCATTTAGACCGAGCATTTTCGAATTCACTGCGAAACTGAAACCGTCCCCGCGCGGCGAATACGAACTAACCGACGCCATTCGCGAGCTCGCTCATTCCGGTAAAAAAGTAAGAGCGCTCGAGCTCAGCGGCGAATGGGCAGACGTACGCGATCCCGAAGTGCTGGCGCGACTTAATCAATAACCGCCGCCAACTGCGCGCAGCTATCTAAGTTTGTTCCAGGAAGGTAGCGTGACGCGTATCCAAGCTCAGCGTGTTTGCTCGGCCGCCTCAGCGGGTGGTTCTTCACCGATTTCTTCTTCGATCTCGCGGCGCCAGTCACGTGAGAGCCACGGCCGCAGCACACCGTAGAGTAGATATGCCAGGAAGAGGACAGCCGGCATCCATTCATAGTTCATGACCGTAATCACGAGCACCGTGCTGATAATTAAAAAGCGCGGCACTGATTTTGTCGTTCGCCAGTCGATTGCTTTGAAGCTTGGATAGCGGAACCGGCTGAACATCATAAACGACAGGAAAACCATCAGCGGCGGAAGAACGAACTTCCAATTTCCCAAGTGGCGCTCACTGTCTGTGAGCCAAAGCATGAACAGAGTGATGGAAGCAATCAGCCCGGCAGCGGCGGGAATCGGGAATCCTTTAAACTCTTTGTCGGCTCCAGTTTGGTTCGCGGCTACGACATTGAATCGCGCAAGCCTCAAGGCTCCGCACGCCAGATAAATGAATGCCACTACCCAGCCAGTCCGCGGAAACTCCTGGAGCACGATTCGATAAACCAACAACGCCGGCGCAACGCCAAAGGAAACGATGTCGGCAAGGGAATCGAATTCGCGTCCGAAAGCAGTATCGCGACCACCCAAGCGCGCGAGACGTCCATCGAGAAAATCAAAAACAAAAGCGCCAAGGATGAACCAGATCGCAGTGTGAAAAAGATCGCTGGCGACATCAGGATTGGAAACCTGCAGTAACGCGCCCTGCAAGATTTTCAGGGCTGCAGCGAAGCCACAAAACAAATTCCCGGCCGTCATCAGATTCGGCAACAGATAAATTCGCGTTGGGTGTTCGTTCATTCGTTAGGCAGTTGCGCAATCGGGGTCGCTCCGCCCGCCACGTGGTCTCCTACCCGGACGAGAACCGTAGCGGAAACCGGCAAATATAATTCTGTTCGCGAGCCGAAGCGAATCATACCAAAACGCTCCCCTTTTTTTAGTTCATCTCCAATCTTCGCCCACGCAACGATTCGTCGCGCAATCGCGCCTGTGATCTGGCGAACAACGATCGTAATGCGCGGGTTCTCAAACGCCCACGTCATTGACTCGTTCTTCTCGGAACAATCCGGCCTTCGCGCATCGAGAAAGAGCCCCGGCCGATGTTGACAGTAAACGACGCGGCCACCAATCGGAGCGCGATTCGTATGCACGTCGAAAATCGACAAAAAGATCCCGACACGCAGCGCCTTGGTTTTCAGCACTTCGTTCTCGTCGACCTCCACGATGTCCATCACCGTTCCATCGGCGGCAGCGACGATCAGATTTTCATCCGCAGGCGAGGTGCGTTCGGGATCACGGAAAAATCCCAGGGTGCATAAGAACAGTAGCGAGAAGAACCACAACGCCCATGCCGAGAAGAAGCCACAAAGCACTGCAAGTACCGCAAGAAAAATCAAGATCCAGCGGGCTTCCCGAAGGGCTTGGAGGCGCATAAAAAGAGTTTATTTTCGAGGTCTAAAAACAGCTGGTCAAGACGTCAAAATTGCTGATCTTCAGGCGCCCAAGATGACCACAACATAATGGGCCTCGTTACCCCCTCCCATCCAATTAGTAGCGGAATTCGCCAGCAGGCAGCCCGAGATTATTTGTTGTTTCATGATCGTTTTCGGCTATCCTCTTTATGTGGGCCGTCCGGCCCCGATTTTATGGCCCAAGTTCAAGAGGAAATTCCGGTCGGAAAAATCGACTCCTCGACCGGAATCGCCGCAACACAAAAATATGATGCGGCGCAAATCGATAAGTTGGAGGGACTCGAAGCGGTACGGAAACGGCCCGGAATGTTTATCGGGGATCCGGACGAGCGCGGATTGCATCATTTGGTTTACGAAGTTCTCGATAATTCCATTGACGAACATCTCGCAGGATTTTGCACGAAGATCGAAGTGGTCATCCATGTCGACGGAGCGGTCTCGGTGCGCGATAACGGTCGCGGTATTCCGGTCGATATGCATCCCAAATGGAAGATGCCGGCCATTGAACTGGTGCTAACGAACCTGCATGCTGGCGGAAAGTTCGGACAAGGCGCATATAAGTATTCAGGAGGGTTGCACGGCGTTGGCGCGAAATGCACAAACGCACTCTCGGAATGGTTCAAGGTCGAAGTGTCGCGCGAGGGCAAGGTCTATCACATGGCCTTTGCCAAAGGTAAAACGACCGACAAACTCACCGTCATCGGCGAGGTCAAAAACAAAAAAACTACAGGTACACTCATTACGTTCCTGCCTGACCCGACGATTTTCACCATCACGAGTGAGTTCAAGTTTGAACGACTGGCCACGCGTTTGCGCGAGCTGGCGTTTCTCAATCCGGGTCTGGAGATCACCCTCACCGATGAACGCATCGATCCGCCAAAGAAAGAGCGATTCTTTTATAAACACGGGATTGAAGAATTCGTTAGGCAGCTCGGCGAGAATAAGCAGGTCTTGCATCCCAAGCCGATCGCGATCTCCCGACAGCGCGATGAGGTTTTTGTCGATGTCGTAGTCCAATACAACGACAGCTACAACGACCAGATTCTGCCGTTTGCAAATTCCATCCCCAACCCGGACGGCGGCACACATCTGACCGGCTTCCGCACAGCGTTGACCAGGGCGATCAACCAATACGCGAAACAAAACAGCCTTCTCAAGGACAAGGATCCATCCATCTCCGGAGACGACGTGCGTGAAGGCTTGATCGCGGTCCTGAGCGTCAAGCTTCCCAATCCACGTTTCGAGTCTCAAACCAAGGTCAAACTGGTCAATACCGAGATCGACGGGATCGTAAACTCGACTGTGTACGACGGGTTGATGACCCACTTTGACAAAAATCCGCCGATCGCCCGCCGCATTTTCGACAAGGTCCTGACCGCCGCGCGAGCACGTGAGGCTGCACGTAAAGCGCGGGAAACAATCCGCAAAGGTGCGCTGACCGGCGGCGGTTTGCCCGGAAAATTAGCCGATTGTTCCGAGCGCGATCCGGAATTAACAGAGCTTTACATCGTCGAGGGCGACTCAGCGGGTGGTTCTGCGAAACAGGGGCGCGATCGGCGCTATCAGGCGATTCTGCCCATTCGTGGCAAGCTAATCAACGTCGAGAAAGCCCGCGAAGATCAGTTTCTCAAGAACACCGAGATCCAGGCGATGATCACGG
>JBLMXD010000274.1:0-3657 GCA_050257575.1 Alphaproteobacteria bacterium
CAATAATTGGTACCAACTTTTGAACTGAGTTATCAACGCGGGCCGAAGGGAGCCCTGCTGCCACATCATCGTTCTGGAACAGCGGGTGATTTGAGTCGAGACTGAGCTTCAGGAGGAGAGAACCATGGAATTACTTGAAGCGTTTCCGCGATTCATTAGTTGGGCCGTGCCCATCATCATTCTCGCCGTCATTGTCCTTCCGCAGGCAATTCGGGTTCTGCGTGAATACGAGCGCGGCGTGATTTTTCGTCTCGGCAAATTACTCGGCGCGAAAGGGCCGGGCGTAATTTTCCTCATACCAATCGTTGATCGCATGGTGCGAATGGACCTGCGCGTCGTCACCATCGACGTCCCGCGGCAGGAAGTGATGACGCGCGACAATGTCCCGGTGAGCGTGGACGCCGTTCTCTATTTTCGCGTGATCGATCCGCAGTCCGCCGTGGTGAAGGTAGAGAATTTTTTGAAAGCCACCTCGCTCATCGCGCAGACCACGTTACGCAGTGTGCTCGGTCAGGCCGAGCTCGATGAATTGCTGGCGCACCGGGAGAAGATCAACCAAACGCTCCAGGAAATCATCGACCGGCAGACCGACCCGTGGGGAATCAAAGTGACTGCCGTTGAGGTGAAGGACGTCGCGCTACCCGACACCATGAAGCGCGCCATGGCCAAGCAAGCCGAGGCCGAGCGCGAACGCCGCGCCAAAGTGGTCAATGCGGAGGGCGAATTTCAGGCGGCGGAAAAAATGGTGCAGGCCGCCGCGATCATGAGTAAGGAACCGATCGCGTTGCAGCTGCGCTTTCTGCAGACCATGCGCGAGATTTCCAGCGAACATAACACCACCACGTTTCTCCCGGTGCCGCTCGATCTGTTTACGCCGTTTAAGCAGAACAATCCGCCCAAATCATAACCGCATAATCTCGGGCTTCAGTTTCAGAGGGCCTGTAAGAAATCGGCGATGTGTTGGCGGAAAAGTTTGGCGCCGCCGGAGGCTGGATGACGGACGCAATGCGCACGGACGTCAATTTTTCCAAGCTGTGCTGTAGCGATTCTTCCCAGTGCGACCACTCTTTCGCATGGTAACAATTCCAGAAAAGTGTTGAGGACTGGCAGGCCGGCGGCTTGTTCGGAGTTGTTCGGGATACGGTTGCTCAAAGTTCCGCGGCGCGGGTCGAATGGATGCCAGGGGAACGCATTCCATAGAACGAATTCTTTCGGCAGTAAACCGAGCTTTAAGAGTGTGCCCCAAACGATTGTCGCTGTCGGTTCGGAAAACCCGTCTGGACATTTGTCAGGTTTGCTTGTGCGTCGCGGCTTGAGTTGCGCGAAAAAATCGTTCGGGTTGATTCCGATGCTTTTGCTTCGCCCAAGCAGCAGGCGCTCCGAAGTCATGGGGATTCCAGTGAAATGACCGCCGCGGTATCCAAGCGCCTCTCCGATCAACGCAATCTTGGCCCTTCCGCAACGTTCTTGAAGATAAACGCGTAATTGTTGGCGCCGTATCATTGGCGCGCTTCGGGCGAGATCATTCGCCTTGTCCACTGCCCACCACGGATTGAATACAGCGCCGGAGGGCGCCCGTTTCAGCAGCCGCAGAAAGCGATCGAGGTCTGTGCGGGACATCACTGCAACTAAGTGCAAACGTAAGCGCGATGCCAGAGCTGCCGGAGGTCGAAACGTTTAAGCAATACCTGGACAAAACGTCGTTGCACCAGCGGATCGCCGGCGTGGAAGTACGTGACACCTATGTTTTGCAGGATATCTCCGCGCGTGAACTGGCGTGTCGACTGGAAAACCGTCGTTTCGAAAACAGTCGTCGGCATGGCAAACATTTATTTGTTCGCGCCGGTGACGAGCTCTGGTTGCGACTGCACTTCGGTATGACGGGCTCGCTTCAGTATCTCAACGGCGACGAACAACCGCCGAAAACTGCGCGAGTGATTTTTCACTTCGCCAAGAAGCGCCGGCTGGCCTTCGATGATCAGCGCAAGTTCGGCGAGGTCGGCTTGAGCAGCAGCGTAGATGAATTTCTTGGGAAACGGGGCATCGGCCCGGACGCGCTCGACCTTAGTCTTTCCCAATTCAAATCGATATTACGAACGCACCGCGGTGCGGTGAAAGCCATTCTGCTCGACCAAAGATTGATTGCCGGGATCGGCAATCTTTATGCCGATGAGATTTTGTTCCGCACCCGGATACATCCCACTACGGAAGCCGAAAGATTGCGGGATCCGGATCTGGCCAGACTGTTTCGAGCAAGGGGTTACGTTCTTGAAAAAGCGATCGCATCAAAAGCCGGTGCTGATCGGGTGCCGAGATCATGGCTGCTGACGCATCGTGGAAAACAGGGCAAATGTCCGCGGTGCGGTCGTGAATTGAAATCCGCCACGGTCGGCGGGCGAACTTCATGGTTCTGTCCGCATTGCCAGGAGAGAAAGTGATGCACCGCAGCATTTCGAGAAGCGCGAGCCGATAGCGATATCCCGGCTGTTTCAGCTTTATCCGCCGTCTGTTGCCAGTATTCTGCAAACGATGAAGTGGACCGGTGTTGCCCTTTTAATTTTGATTGTTCTCGGCTGCAACACCTTCAATAGCTGGTCGGCGGAACCGAATTGGGCGGGCCAATACACGACCAAAAACCTCCTCGACGGAGAGGCCGTCTTCCAATTAAGCATTGAGCAAACCGGGAACAGCCTGCAAATCTCATTCGATGCCGCCTACCTTGATGCGCATGGCGCAGCTCCGGATGGCGGAGGGGAGGCAAAAATCGCCGGCAAAAACAAACTGGCATTCAACTGGGAAGATAGTTTCCAAAATTCGGGAACAGGCACCATCACCCGTGCCGGCGACGGAATTGTCGTGTCGATGAAAGCAACGCATGTCGAGGAGCCGCGTTGCATCATGTTCTATGGGGAGAACATGCGGCTCAAACGGGTGAAGTAAGGCCGCGTCACACCATCGGGCGAAAACGCCCGACGACCTCCTGCAGGCGTCCGGTGATCTGGCCTAACGAACACACTTCGGCTGCTTCCAGCAGCGCCGGGAAAACATTTTCGCCACGCTCCGCGACCGTTGCCAGTTTATCCAGCGAGCGCTGGGCTTTGTCGGCATTCTTCTTCTTGAACTTACGGAGGCGATCGACTTGCAACTGCTGTTTCGCCCGCGGCGTGCGCACCAGCCTTACTTCCGGAGAGTCGTCTTCGCTTTCGCGATAACGATTCAACCCGATGATTGGCCGCGTCCCGTCGTAAATTTGTTGTTCGTATCGATGCGCGGCGTTTTGGATCTGGCTGCGCTGATATCGCTCTTCCACCGCTGCCAGCACACCCCCGAGCCGTTCAATCTCACGGAACTCATCGAGAATCGCTGCTTCCACGGAGCGCTCGACTGCTTTCATCCCTGGCGAACCGCTCAACATGTTCATGGTGTGTTTGAAAATCCCTGATTCCTCCAACAGGATGGCCTGCCCGTGTGCAGCGAGGCGGATCCATTCCTGGCTGGGCGTGGTAAACGGTTCGTCCGCGCTGTTGGAATGACAGGAGTTCGTCGCGTTCATGTAAGCCAGCATCAGTTCCGCGGCTGTGCGGGTGAGATTGTTCTTGAACTCGGCGGCGATCAACGAGCGGCCGCTGGTTTGCGTGTGCAATTTCAAAAGCTGCG
>JBLMXD010000275.1:0-5137 GCA_050257575.1 Alphaproteobacteria bacterium
GATTTTCGTCAACCGCGCCGTGTTCGTTAGTGAATATAATTGGTTTCATCTCTAGTGAATTTCGTCGGACAACCGAAAGAGCGATTCGTCATTACACACTGCCTCGCGTTCTCGGAGAGAGCCGCGCGACAAGGCGTATGACAGACAGTGGCGTCGCCCTGGCCAAAAGCATTAAAAGCTTCATGGCTAACCCGGGCACCACCATCGGCCGGTCCGATTCGAGGGCTGCCAGCGCGTCGCGTACGACTTGTTCCACTGGGACGACAACGATGTTGGGGCCGATTTCCGGCTCGCTGCCATGGCGGCTGGCGACCTGCTGAAATTCCGTTGTCACAGGACCCGGACAAAGAGCGCAAACGCCCACACCTGTCCCGCGAAGTTCGGCTCGAAGTGCTTCGGAGAAACTTGTCACATACGCCTTTGTGGCGGCGTAAACGGCGAAGCCGGGGATCGGGAGAAACCCGGCAGATGAGCTGACATTGAGAATGCCACCGCGGCGCTTGGCGATCATCTGCGGAAGCAAATGGCGAGTCAGCAAAGTCAGGACCGTGACGTTTACGAGCGTCATTTCCTTGTTACGAACGGGATCGCTCTTTGCAAATGGTCCATTGTCTCCGAGTCCGGCGTTATTGATCAAGAGATCCACTTCGAGTTTCTCGCGATCCAGCCACTCTAGAAGACCTTGCAGTTGGGCGAGATCAGAGAGATCAACCTTTCGAATGTGAACAAGAAGGTTCGCATGCTCGCGTTTCAGTTGTTCGGCAAGCTCGAGCAGTCTTTCGTCACGGCGGGCGACCAGAATCATTGAGCGCGCGCGATTGCCAAGTTGGTGCGCAAACTCGCGACCGATCCCGGCCGAAGCGCCGGTGATAAGCACATTACAATTGTCCAGTTTCATGTGACCTCTAGTCTAGAGCGTTGATCTCGGCGTTTCCTGAGGTTGCCAGGTTTGTACGCACCGCCGTCACCGCCCGCGGCTACAAGGTCGCTACAACGTCGCAAGCTTTTCGACTCGGAGTCAGTCAACGCTCGCCAATGTCCCCGCGGCAGGTCGCCAAGCCGAACGTTATCGATTCGAATACGTACAAGATGTTTCACGTTATATCCGACGGCTGCGAACATGCGACGAATCTGGCGATTGATTCCCTGCCGTAACATGACTCGCAAACGCGTCGGTGAAACGGGGTGCACCTGCTGAATCCTTGCTCGCCGCCCATCGAGAATAATTCCGCGCAGCAATTTCGATGCGTGCGCTGAATCCCATCGGCGATCCAGGATTACCTCGTATTCTTTTTCGATCTTGTAACGGGGATGCGTGAGGCGCTGCGCAAGTTCGCCATCATTCGTAATAAGAAGCAGGCCTTCGGTCTGGGCATCGAGACGACCAATGTTGAACAACCGGGAGAATTTCGCCGGAAGCAAATCAAAGACCGTGTCTCGAACATGCGGATCTTTCCGGGTCGATACGAACCCGGCAGGCTTATGCAACATGATGGTGAGCGGTGTGCCTACCCGCACGAGTTTGCCATCGGCCTTGACGTGGTCGCGTGGTCCCGGTTGCACGCTGAAATTGGTGCAGACCGCGCCGTTGATCGTGACTCGACCTGTTGCGATCAATTCATCGCAATGCCGGCGCGATCCAATTCCTGCGGCGGCGAGGAAACGGTTGAGGCGCACAATCGTGATTCGCAATCCGTTAAATCGTGAATCGTTCAGCCGATCTAACGATGTAACGATTCACGAATTACACATCCGGCTTGGTCTTCGGAAGACCGATGACCTTCTGGCCGTCCTTCCACTGGCCGCGCTTCTTCAGGATCTCGACACGCTCGAAGCGTTTCAGGACGTTGCGCTTGGCGGCAATGGTGCTTGTGCCTTTTAGACTGCGATGTTGCGACATGACTGGTTGAAAGGTTAAACCCGTTAAATGGTTACAACGGAAATGGAGCGGAGATATTAAGCCATCGCCGAGGTTTTTCAAGACACACAGACCCTTTAACTGTTCAACTCTTCAACAAATCAACTCCCTTACAGCTGATTACTGAGCACCACGTACGTTCCCGATGTTGTCACCTGGTGATACACGTGAAAGCGAGTGTTGATGCGTTCTTTCCAGTAATCCGCCCGACTCTGCTCCACAATCAGATAAACCGCATCGGGTTGTCCCCATTTGTTCAGGACGTCCTGTTCGTTCAAAAAGACCTCGCTCGAGGGTTTGCCGATCGGCGCTTCCTTACGGGGATTTTGATTCACAAAAAAGAATCTGCGGTTCAGATAGAAAATCAGACTGCTGCTATCATCGAGTGGCCCTTCGAACATTGCGTGGCCACCCGTCTCCAGACGCGGGTTTAGAAAACGGGCTACATCGGCGAGTGAAAAATAAGGCGCTATTTTCGCGACGCCTGCTACCATGCCAAGCCCTGCCGGGATCATCGACACGGCCAGTGCGATGGCGGCGAGTTTCTCGCGCTGTTTGAAAATGAAGTAAAGCGCCACCAGTGAGAAAAACACCAACGAGACGGCTACGACGCCCATCGAAGGTCGCAGCGCTGCCCAGGCCGACACCGGCATGTCGTGTAACGCTTTCCATGCGGTCCACCGTGCATCCATTATTCCCCACTCCCCCTTCGGGGCGCCCGCTGTGCGGCCAACCAATAGTGTTCCGGCACCGACTATCAACCCAACCAGACCCACCGCGGTCGCCCCGGCGGCGCGTAATCCCCGCGGAGTCCGATCCCATGCCAGGGCTGCCCAGAGAGCGAACGCAGTCCACATGCTCATGGAATAATAGTCCTGGCGCTGTCCCAAGAAGAGCAATGGAATGAACACCACACCCATCCAGCAAAGCAATAATCCATCGGCGAAGTTGATCTCGCGCGGCCGGATAACACGACGCCAGGCCAACATCACTCCGGGTAGCAGCGCGATTGACCAGGGAAACCACCAGGCCAGATGTAGAAGCACAAATTGATACGCAGGAACGCCCAGGAAATCATGCGTCTCGTCGGTAAGTCCGCGCAGGTGTCCCAGCCATTCGGACCGGATCAAGTAATGAAAATAGTGCGGGAAATGCCATTCCGCCCAGACGTGCCACGGCGCCACAATTAAAAGAAAAATCGCCGCGTATTCCCAGCGCAGCAGGGCGCGGAATCGCATTCTGGCTTCGCGATAAAAAAATGAGAGCAGGATGAAAATCGCAACGACGTACACGATGCCGAGGAAACCTTTGGCGAGACAAGCCAGTGCCGTGCAAATCCAAACGCCAGCGAACCACGCGCCGCGACGCCGCCTGCGTTCATAGCCGCGCAATCCACAGAAAATCGCTCCGGCAATGAAAGCAGTGACCAGCGGTTCCGGCATGACAATGCGCGCCAGCAGAAAGGTCCCGCAGAAGCTGAGATAAATGAGACCGGCAATGAAGCCGCGCCAATAATGCGAGAGCCTTTCGCCAATCAAAAAAACAAGCGCAGCGTTGGCTACGACCGCGAGCGCAATGGGCAGCCGTGCCGCGGCTTCGTTGATTCCAAGAATTTTGTATGAAGCGATGATGAGCCAGTAAAGCAACGGCGGTTTTTGCAGACGCGGAATTCCGTCGTTCGTCGGGAGCAACCACTGATGGCTCTCAACCATTTCGCGCGCGGCTCCGGCGTATTGGCCTTCGGTTTCGCTGTAGAGGTCGCCGGTGCCAATGGTGACCACATGCAGCAGTGCCGCCAGTGCGATCAGAATCATCAGGAGTGCGTGGCGAGTTGGCGGTGGCGGGAGGGCCGGCGGCTCCAGTAACGTTTCTTCAAGGCTTAGCGTGCGGGTGGCTGCAGTCATTGTTCGCATTCTCCGCCGGAAGCCGTTTCAGTCTCGGACTCGGGTTCAACCTGTTCGCCTGAACCGGCGTTGCTGCCTGCCTTCCAATGCTCAGGCACACGCAGCAGTTTCCCCGTAGGCATCTCGATCAGTGCAAGCATCTGGCGACACTCGGCGATTAATGTGTCGTCTTCCGGACGAGTGATACGAAATGCGCACCAGAACCGCGCGCGCTCCACGCGATCCAGCCAACCGTCGATTACCAGCCGGTTCCCGAGTCTGGCCGCGCGGCGATAATCGATTTCAGTGCGGACCACCACCGGGTAAGTTTGTTTTTCGGCCATCTCGGCCAATGCGAGGCCGAGCGCCTCTGCCAGGTGCGTACGGGCGATCTCGATGAAACGCAGATACGCGATATTGGATACGACGCCTCCACAATCGGTATCGAAAAACATCACCTGCACTTCTGTCCGAATATTGGAAGGCATGGCCGATTTCAGATTTCGAATTAGATTAGAGTTTAGAGTTCCGTTCCGCACGTTTTTTGCTCGAACATGATCCCGGTGAGTTGGCAACAAGTCCGTGGCGTCTGCAGGCAGCTGCTGTTGCTGGTCCCTCTGTTTTTGATACTCCATGCTGGCGCAGGCGCAGCAACAGAAGGTTCATTGAAATTTGCCGGGGTCCCATTTTCTCCGGGTTCAACAATCAGGGCCAGCGTCCCTTTGAGCGCACAGGAAAAATCATTAGCCGCCCAGGGCGGAAACGTGGTGCCGCCCGATGCCGTGGCCGTGCTGGCCACACCTGCCAATTTTGATCCGAGAAAAAGCTGGCCGGTCTTGGTAATTTGTTCCACCAGCGATTTTAAACGCCAGAATCGAAATGATCTTGTCGATTTCTATCGGACGGTTGGATTGGCTGAAGGTTGGGTGCTTTTGGCTGGAGACGGTCCGCAGCATCCGCGAAACGACACGGCCGCGTGGCGCGGTGCGATGACGCTCGCCGCGATTCGCGCACTGCATCACAGTTTTTCCGGGTCGGAAAAGTGGCCCGTCGCGTGCGCTGGGTTTTCGGGGGGCGGCAAAGGCGTTGGGTACGTTGCACCCTTGCTGGCAAAGAATGGCTCTCTTATAGCCGGCATCTACATGACCGGTGCCAATGAAGACCACCTGAGCGATGGATATGCGCGCATCCAACCAGGCCCCAATTTTCTGAACACGCCAATTTACATCAGCGCCGGTCACGATGATCGAATTGCAACTGTGGAGCAGCAATACACGGTCGCGGGGTCAATCAAGCGGACCGGTTTCAATCGAATGCGGATCGGGACTTTCCATGG
>JBLMXD010000276.1:0-10157 GCA_050257575.1 Alphaproteobacteria bacterium
GCGCGCGCCTGAACTATCTCTGTGAAGTCGGTGTTGGCTATCTCACGCTCGACCGATCCACGCGAACCTTGAGCGGCGGCGAGGTTCAACGGGTGAACCTGACGACCTGCCTAGGCGCGTCCCTGGTGAACACGCTTTTTGTCATGGACGAACCCAGCATCGGATTACACCCGCGCGATGTCGGCCAATTGGTGCGGGTGATGCACAACTTGCGTGACAAAGGCAACACCCTGCTGGTCGTCGAGCACGAGGCGCAAATCATTCGTGCTGCCGACAATTTGATCGATCTCGGGCCGGGGCGCGGCGAACATGGCGGCCAATTGGTTTGGAATGGACCGCTGGACCGGTTTGTAAATGGAAACGGCGTGCAGTCTCCGTCCTTAACGCGTGATTACCTAACGAATCGCAAATCGATCGCGATTCCAAAGTCGCGCCGAAAATCGGAGTCGGCGATCAAAATTCTTGGGGCACGAGAGCACAATTTGAAGAGTCTTGATGTCGAGCTGCCTCTTGCAGTGTTTACATGCGTAACCGGAGTTTCCGGGTCCGGCAAATCCACTCTGATTCACGACGTATTGTACCGGAATTTGCTGCGCGCCAAGGGGCAATCCTCGGATCCAGAAACGGGTGCCTGCAAAGCAATCACCGGTGCTCATCGAATTGGTGACGCGGTGATGGTGGACCAGGCACCACTGGCACGCACCCCGCGCTCAACTCCGATCCTTTATCTCGGCTTGTTTGATCAGGTGCGCGAGTTGTTCGCCGCGCAACCGGAGGCGATGGCGCAGGGGCTGACGGCAGGCGCATTTTCGTTTAACTCCGGCAACGGCCGTTGCGAACGTTGTTTGGGCACAGGTTACGAAAAGATCGAGATGCAATTTCTGAGCGATCTTTACGTGCGCTGCGCGGAATGCGAAGGGAAACGGTTTCAACCGCACGTGTTGAAGGTGCGCCTGCATGAAAAGTCGATTCACGATATTCTCCAACTCACCATCAGCGAAGCCATTCAATTCTTTGCAGGTGTCGGCCGGCAAAGAATCGATGAGACATCCTCACCTCAGTCGTCGGGTCGGGATCGCCAGTGGGAGGGGCGCCGAGAGGCGGACGCGAAGCGGCAGGTGAGGGTCGATCCGCGAATGCAGATTTCCGACGGCCTCAAAGTGCTCCAAGAAGTAGGCCTCGGTTATCTGCGGGTTGGTCAACCTCTCAATACACTCTCCGGTGGCGAATCTCAACGGCTGAAGCTGGTTGGACATCTGTCCGTGGCGTCCGACAACAGGAATCTTTTCATCTTTGATGAGCCAACCACCGGACTGCACTTCGACGACGTGGCGATGCTGCTACGATTGTTTCAGCGATTGGTGGATCGCGGCCATTCGCTCGTGGTAGTCGAGCACAATCTCGACGTGATCAAGTCTGCGGACTGGATCATCGATCTTGGGCCAGAAGCAGGTGACGAGGGTGGCGAAGTGGTAGCAACTGGAACACCCGAGCAAGTCGCCCGCATAAAGAATTCACACACCGGAAGATTTCTCGCGCAAATTCTGCGGAGCGCAGGCAGCCCGCCTGCAGTTATTGGCGACCCCCAAAAGGCCATAAGGCACGTGGCCGCGGATGAGGACGAAGAAGTCGCGCTACGCGTAGCTGAAGAGCCGTTAGTTCAGCGGCCTAACGGCGCACGCCAGCTGCGTGTAATTCCTGACTTGCAGAAGAATGGGGCGATTCATGTTCGCGGTGCCCGCGAACACAATCTCAAGAACATTGATTTGAAAATTCCGCGGGAACAACTGGTGGTCATCACCGGCCTGAGTGGTTCCGGCAAGTCGACGCTTGCGTTCGACATCTTGTTTGCCGAGGGACAACGCCGGTTCCTAGACAGCATGTCGCCGTATGCGCGGCAATTTGTCGAGCAACTCGAAAAGCCCGATGTCGATCTGGTCAGCGGGCTCCCGCCCAGTGTAGCGATTGAGCAGCGCGTCACGCGAGGCGGAGGTAAATCCACCGTGGCGACTGTGACCGAGGTTTATCATTTCCTGCGTCTCCTCTTCGCGAAAACTGGGACCCAGTTTTGTCCCGACTGCGATTTACCGGTCGCAAAACAGAGCGTGCAATCAATCATCAAGCAGGTCGAGGCTGCCGCGAAACGTGACCCCTTGCGCGTGCTCGCCCCATTGGTGAAAGCGCGCAAGGGTTTTCATACCGATGTAGCGCGCTGGGCGGAACGCCAGGGATTCGACACGCTTTACGTTGACGGGAAACTCGTCCCGATCGCGCAGTTCAGGAAACTCGAGCGTTTCAAAGAACACACCATTGACGTCGTTGCGGGTGTCATTGATCGGCGGCGACTCGCCCACGCACGGGAGATTGCCCGGCGCGCTTTGGAAATTGGCCGCGGCACAGCTCGCCTCCTGGATTCGAAAAATCGGGTCACGGTGGTGAGCACGGAAATGAGTTGCCCAAACTGCGGCCGCGCGTTTGAGGAACTTGATCCGCGTCTGTTCTCGTTCAATTCGCCTCATGGCATGTGCGAAGAATGCGGCGGGTTCGGCGAAATTTGGGATCAGGATTTCCAAACAGGCGGCAGCCGCGATGGCGAATCGGTTTTGGAAAACGAGCTCGCCGCTGAGCGCCAATCAGAATGGGTCGAGGAAGGCGAAGCGCGCGAATGCCCGAGTTGTCACGGCTCGCGCCTGAACGCAGTGGCACGTAACGTCCGTGTGCAGGCTCATACGATTGATCAATTTACGAATCTCTCGTCGAGTGAGACAGCACGCAGAATTGGGAAGATAAAATTCAAAGGCAACGCCCAGACCGTAGCCGCCGGTTTAATTCCTGAAATTCAACAACGGCTGCACTTCATGCAAAAAGTTGGACTCGGCTATCTCGCTCTTGGGCGTTCGGCAAAAACGTTGAGCGGTGGCGAATCGCAGCGGATCCGTTTGGCGGCGCAGCTCGGCTCAAATTTACGCGGCGTCCTTTATGTCCTGGATGAGCCGACCATCGGTTTGCATCCGCGCGATAATCTGCGCCTTCTCGAAACGCTCACCGCTCTGAGGAACAAAGGCAATTCATTGATCGTCGTTGAGCATGATGAGGAAACGATGCGCAGCGCCGATCACATCGTCGATCTCGGTCCTCGTGCGGGAATTCACGGCGGCGAAGTTGTGGCAACCGGCACGCTGCGCGAAATCGAGAAAAATCCAAAGTCTGAAACCGCCCGCTGCTTAAAATCTCCGCTGCGCCATCCCATCCGCGGGTCGCGACGTTCATTGCGCGCTGCCGAAAACTGGATCGAGATTCGCGGCGCACACGCCAACAATTTAAAAAACATCGATGTTCGCTTTCCTGTCGGCCGGCTTTCAGTCATCACTGGAATTTCCGGCAGCGGCAAATCCACTTTGATGCACGAGGTAATTTGGCCCGCTGTAAGCGAGCAGTTGAAACAAAGGAAAGGCGCTGACGAGGGCGATCTGTTCAGGCTTGTCCGCGGCGCGCAAGAGATCGACGCCGTTTACGAAGTCGATCAGTCGCCTATCGGGAAAACCTCGCGCTCGACGCCGGGCACGTACGTCAAGGTGTTCGACGAGATCCGGAATCTTTATGCTCAACTGCCGGTCTCGCGCGTGCGTGGCTACTCTGCCAGCCGATTCTCCTTCAATGCTGAAAGCGGGCGGTGTGAGACCTGCAAGGGACAGGGTGTAATTAAACTCGAGATGAATTTTCTGCCCAGCAGTTATGTGCCGTGTGAAGATTGCCACGGCCTCCGTTACAACACTCAGACGCTGGACGTTCTGTATAACGAAAGATCCATCGGCGACGTGATGGAGATGACGATCGAAGAAGCGGCGCAGTTCTTTTCAGCACATCCGAAGATCGCGCGGCCACTTTCGCTGCTGGTCGACACCGGCCTGGGCTACCTGAAGCTTGGCCAACCAAGTCCTACCCTGAGCGGAGGCGAAGCGCAGCGGCTCAAACTGGTGACGCAACTGAAACGCGGAGTCGGCCGCGCCGCGGACGAGCGGATTCGAAAAATGCGTAAACCAGGATCGACATTGTATTTGCTCGAGGAACCTACAATCGGCCTGCATATGGCCGACATCGAACTCCTCCTCAACGTGCTGCATCGCCTCGTTGACGAAGGCAACACCGTGATGGTGATCGAGCACAACCTCAGCGTCATTGCGGAAGCAGATTACATCGTCGATCTCGGGCCGGAGGCAGGTGACGCTGGAGGCGAAGTGGTCGCATGTGGTACGCCGGAACAGGTATCGAAAAACCGTGTCAGCAGAACTGCGCCGTTTTTGCGAAAGGTGTTGCATGCATCGCGTGTTCTGTAGAAGTCGCCTTGCGGGCGACGAGCGCGCTCACACTACAGTTTGATTGCGCAAATCGGGATCGTCGCGCACAATCGCGGCGCAGATGCTCGCCTATTACCTGCACAATCTCGATCCGATCATTTTCCGGATCTACGATAACGTTGGACCGCGATGGTATGGCCTCGCTTATGTGCTGGCATTTGTCGCCAGCTATTTCCTTTTTCTTTGGCTGGCCAAGCGCGGATACTCCGATCTGCCGCCGCAGCGCGTAGGCGATTTCATTACCGGTTGCGCTCTTTTCGGCGTGATCGTCGGCGGGCGTCTCGGTTACGTTTTCTTCTACAAGCCGGAAATGCTGCGCGAGCCGTTGTCGATTTTGCGCGTTTGGGAAGGCGGCATGTCGAGTCACGGAGGGATGCTCGGGCTGTTGCTGTTCACACTTTACTACGCGTATCGCCACAAAATCTCCTGGATGAATCTCGGTGACAATCTGGTTGTCACTGCGCCGGTCGGATTGTTCTTCGGCCGGTGCGCGAACTTCATCAATGGGGAGCTTTACGGACGGATCACAAACGTTTCGTGGGCGATGCAATTTCCGAAGGAACTGCTCGATAATCCGCAGGAAGCCGAGCGCGCGGTCGAAGCATGCGCGCGAATCAATCCCGCGCTGACGACGCCCGATGCCATTGTTGGAGCAGTGCGTGGCCAGCCGGAAATTGCCACCGCTTTACGCAATATTCTCTCGCCGCGCCATCCGTCGCAGCTTTACGAAGCTTTTTTCGAAGGAATTGTTTTGTTCGCGATCTTGTGGTTTGTCCGGACAAGGACGCGGCAGCCCAACGGAGTTTTGACCGGACTGTTTTTCATTTGTTATGCGGTCTTTCGGATCGTGGTTGAAAATTTTCGTGAGCCTGATGCAACGTTGATAGGCCCTTTCACGCGCGGGCAGTTCTTTTCTTTCTTCCTGATCGTCATCGGAATTGCATTTATCGTCGTGGCGAAACGACGACCGACATTTCCAAAGAGAATGTCGAAATAAGAATGACGAAAGATGTTCTTCGTTCTTCTTATCTCTTTCGTTTCTATAAAACGGCGTTATTACTTAACCTGGTGACGCGGGAATGCTCGTTCCGGAAATTGTAGCGGCCGGCGGCGGTTTACTGTTTGCGTTCGATCACGCGACGATCGCAGGGAAAATTGTTCTCACTCTTCTGGCCGTGGCGTCGATCTTTAGCTGGTCGATCATGCTCACGAAACTGCGCGTGATTCGATTCGCTAGAAAACAGAACGCGCATTTCCTCGCCGCGTTCCGGCAGGATCGGCAACCGCTTCGTTTGTTTGAAAAGAACGCGCGATTTCCCGGGTCGCCGGTTTTCAATGTGTATCACGCCGGATGCGAAGAGATGACATTCCATTTGCTCGGCTCGTCTGAAGTCGACGGCACCTTTCGCGCGCGCCTCGAAATCGCGGACAAGATTTCGCCGGCACAGATGGGCGCGGTGAACGCGGCAATGGAGCGGGCCGTCGGCGAGACAGCGCTTTCACTCGAGTCGCAGATGATCTTGCTCGCTACCGCGGTAAGCGGGTCACCCTTTCTCGGATTGCTCGGTACGGTTTGGGGTGTGATGGACGCGTTCACCGGAGTCGCCGAGGCGGGCTCGCCCAACCTCGTCGCAATGGCACCGGGCGTGTCCGGCGCACTCATCACTACGGTTACCGCGTTGTGCGTCGCAATCCCGGCCATGTTTGGTTACAACTTTCTCGTCACCAGTATCCGCGGGATCATCGTGGAGATGGACAACTTTGCCGCCGAACTCGGGTCGGAATTCGAGCACAAATACGTCGATCACGGCACCCGGGAATCCGCCTTTCGCAGATGAGACGCTACTCGCAACGCCAGAATCTCTCCACCCTCAGCGAGATCAATGTCACGCCACTGCTCGATCTCGCATTCGTGCTGCTGATTATTTTCATGATCACCACGCCATTGCTCGAGAGCAGTGTGAACCTCGTTATTCCGTCCAGCGGCGTGAAGAATCCGCCGATCAACAAATCCCAGGTTCAAACGGTCTCGATCGCTCGCAACGACACGATTGAGTTCAACAACGAGGTGGTAGACCTGGAAACGCTTACCACGCAATTGATCCAGTTGAAACAAACGACGCCGGATCTGGCCATCGTGATCCGGCCGGATCGCGAGCTGCCCGTGCAAAAACTAATTGGGGTGATGGACGCACTGCAACGAGCTGGAATAACCAAGGTCGGCATCGCCACAAAAGCAGAATCAAAATAGATGGCGAACGATTCGCCTTCGCAGAACTATGGCGGACCAGCAGGGCGGTTTTGGCGAAACGTCCTCCTGATCGCGCTGGCGCATGTTGCGCTAATTGCAGGACTGATTCGCTGGAGCCTGGCAGCAAGAGCTTCGTCCGAGCCGGAAAACATCATGTGGTTGGGTGCGGCGGGAGATGTTGACGCGGGCGAACCGGAAGACAAGCCAGCCCCGGCAGTAACTCCGGCAACAATGCCTGCAGTCGAACCGGAACCATCGAGAGATAAGGAAACTGAAGATCAGAAACTTGCGCCAACGACAACCCCGCAAGCGAAGAGCGAAATAGAGTTTCCATCGCCAACTCCGATGCCGACGCTGAGACCAACACCCACGCCAAAGCCGACTGAGACGCCCAAACCGAAACCGAAGAAAACTCCGAGATCGACACCGCAGCCGACTCTTAAAAAGACGTTAGCGGTGAAGACTTCCCATAAAGGGTCGCCCAAACCGAAACAGGTTTCCAGGAAGCCGAGCAAGAAACTGGAAAAAACTGAGGAGAAAGCCCCGCCAAAGACCAAGCCTGTGTCTCAGCAGGGCGCGGTCAAAGCAGGTTCCACGAGCAAAAGCGGCAGCGCGGGTGGCGGGAATAACGCATCCGAGTTCGCGTGGTATGGAAACATGCTGCACGATCGTTTCTATCGCGCGTGGATCCAGCCGACGAAGAACATCGCCCCGGGCACAAAAATTTCGACATTGGTAAGGGTCCGGATCGAGAAAGACGGTCGCGTCTCCAAATTCGAAATCATCAGCCCGTCCGGAAACGCGGTAGTAAATGAATCCGTAAGGGTGGTCGCGAAGCAGGTCACCCAGGTTGACGCACCGCCGACAGGGCTAATCAAGGGCGATCACTACGACGTAAAGATCAATTTCGAGCTAAATACTGGAGAGCAGTAACAGGAATGGACACTAATGATCTCGTTCGATTGGCCATTTTCCGCCTGCCAAGCCGCTGCATTTATGCGAAGCGCGAAAAGAATCTCGGATTTTGATCCAAGCTTTAAGTCAATCTCTGCTTGCGACTTGCCGGGCGGGTTTGCTGGTCTGAACCAGCGCGCTGACTTTCTGCAGTAGCGCTTCCTGCGTTTTCAAGCGCGCATCCACGGCTTCAAGCGCCGCTTGCAGTTCCCGAACTTTTCGATGCTCCTTGAGAAACTCATTAAGCAACATCGCGTTTACTTGGTCGTACCGCACGGTGTAGGGTCGTCCGTTTTTATCATGCACGACCAAGGAAGGGCTTACGCTCTCGACTTCTTCGGCGATTAAGCCAAAACACGGAGTGTTCTTCGCGTCTCTCTTGTAATAGAAAGTGACCGGCTTGAGGGCAAGAATTGCTTCGCTGGCTTTGTCCATGGGTTTTACGTTGCGCTTGAACCGTTGCGACGACTCGATAGTGCCTAACTTTCCGGTGGCATCGATTCCCACTAGGCTGGCCGTGGCAGGATCAATTGCTTGTGCGTAGATCCCGCCGATGTAGCAGCCTGATTGACCAGATTGGTTTGGCAAGTTGTCGCCGATGCGGATCGTGTTGTTTTCCCCAGTAACCCCTCGAACCCCCGCGCCGATGCAGATGTTGTCCGTGCCTGTAATGTTATACCCGGCCAAATCACCGAGCGCGGTATTCGCTCCGGCAGGAGACTGCGTCAACTGCCCCAATGCTCCGTAACCGATGGCGGTGTTCGCACCGCTTGTGGTCGCACTACTAAGGGCAGATCGCCCAATAGCGGTATTGGCACCGGTGGTTGAGTCGCCAGCAGTCGTGTTGCTATAGAGTGCTGCGTAACCAACGGCTGCGTTGCCGGTTCCAGTGGTGTTGCTAAAGAGGGCGAAGGCGCCATTTGCTGTGTTTCCGCCGCCGCTGTCGTTATAGACGAGCGCGTCAGTTCCAACAGCTGTGTTCAATGAACCGGTGGTGTTGAGCAAAAGCGCTGCCGCGCCCACTGCGGTGTTGGAATCCCCATTGTTGAGAACCAGCGCTCCACCGCCAACACTCGTGTTGAAGCTCCCGGTCGTATCCGAAGAGAGCGCATACCAACCAAGGCCTGTATTCCCGGCACCGCTACTAAGGAGGCCAAGCGCGTTGCACCCTTCCGCTGTCGTGTAATTGGGATAGCACCCGTCCGGCGGTGGACTGATCGCGCGTGCTGTTGGTAAGGCAGGAAAGAGGAGTGCGACTATGATAAGAACTGATCGGATTGTCGTTTTCATAGATCATCAGCTTCGCAAAAGTCTCGCAGCTTGGCGAGAGCAAAGCTTACGGAGATGAGCCACGGTCGCGTGAATCCGCGGCGAGATCGTTAGGTGACGAATTTCTCTTCGATCGACCGATGCAGATGCTCCCCTATCGCCGGGTGATCCAGGCGTTGGATGACCTCGTCCAAAAAGCCCGTGACGAGGAGACGCTGAGCGGTTTTGATCGGGATACCGCGAGTCCGCAGGTAGAAAAGCTCATCTTCATCGATCTGGCCGGACGTAGCGCCATGGGTGCAACGGACGTCGTCTGCAAGAATCTCGAGGCCAGGCATCGAATTGGCTTCCGCTTCGTCACTTAACAGAAGGTTACGAACTTTCTGATACGCATCGGTGAAATGGGCGTGCGGCTCGACCCGGATCAGGCCACCGAAGATGGTGCGGGCGCGATCGTCCAGAGCGTTCTTGTAAAGCAGATCGCTCGCAGTATGCGGCGAGACATGGTCCTGCAACGTGCGCGCGTCGAACTCCTGTTGACCCTTTGCCACCGCGACTGCCAGCAAGTCGCTGCGGGCACCTTCACCGATGAGGCGGCTTAAACTTTCAAATCGTGAGTATCGCGAGCCGACATGCAAATTCAGGCTCATTGCCGATGCATCGTGGTCAACGATCGTCGAGTTCATTTGTAGTGCGATGACGTTTTCTCCCCACGTTTGCGCGCAGACATAGGTCACCTTAGCGCCGGGCCCGGCAATGAGATCGTTCACGCCGCAGGCAAACCCGGCAGCGCGCTGATCGCACGAGCGGAAATGCTCGATCACCGTGACCTTAGCCAGTTCATCGGCTACGAGGAGCAGATGCGGGAAAACCGACATGTTGTCGTGGCGCAGCCAATGAAAAATTTCGATTGGTAATTTAATCTCAACGCCGCGTGGCACGAACAGGAACGTTCCGGACGAAACTAATGCTTTGTGTAACGCGGCGAACCTGGCTGAGCCAAGCTTCGCTTCGGTCGACATGAAATACTTTTGGAAAAGCTCGGCGTGCTCCACCATGGCTCGGTCGAGCGGCTGAAAAATCACGCCGCGCTTTTTGAAGTCTTCAGAAGCGATATCGCGCTCGATCAGTTGGTCGTTCGCGAAAATCATGCGACCCGCGAACTGGTCGAGGCCGCGGGAATATTTTAGAACGTTCTTCCGGTCGTCTTCGGAAAGTAGCGGACCGATTTTGAACGGCGTCAGATCAAGAAGGCCGACATTCGAGAACCGCCAGGGCTGATCTTTCCGGGTGGGCTGCGGTAACGATTCAAATTGTTCCCACGC
>JBLMXD010000277.1:0-4904 GCA_050257575.1 Alphaproteobacteria bacterium
ATGTGGAATTGACGAAATGGATCCAGCTGAATGAAGTAGAAGCGCAGAAGCTATTGGTCGAAGAATTGAAAGCGGAAACGCGAGCTGACTTTTCGCCAGATGCTGTCGCGCAAGCGTGGAAGCGGATTCAGTTTACCAGCGAAGTGTCGCGCGATTTGATTGCCAAGTCGGTGCAAGGTGGGAAAGATGCTGGTTTCTTAAAAGGCTCGACAGACACGTCCAAGCTGATCGAAGCTCCATAATGCTGCGAGCAGTTCGTCGTCATTCCTCAGCTACTGAGGAGCTCCAGGTCATCGCGCCGTCGAAGCTCTCGATCGAGAACGTGTCGAAGAATTTTCAAAGCGCATCCGGCCCGGTTTTGGCGCTGGACCGCGTGAGCCTGAACGTCGCGGAAGGAGAATTCGTTTGTCTTGTCGGCGCCAGCGGGTGTGGCAAAACGACGTTACTCAATATCATTGCCGGTCTGGAAAAACCGGACAGCGGCACCGTGCAGGCTGATGGCAAACCGATAACTGGCCCTGGTCGCGAGCGCCTCGTCATGTTTCAGGAACCGGCTCTGTTCCCGTGGCTGAACGTATTTGGGAATGTTCTATTTGGACTCAAGCTCAAGCCAAATCTGACAAATAAAGATCGACGCGAGGTCGCCAAGTACTACCTCGAGTTGGTCGGCCTCAGCCGGTTCGAGCGCGCCAACATTCACGAGCTGTCTGGTGGAATGAAGCAGCGCGTCTCGCTTGCGCGCGCGCTGGCACCTAATCCGCGCGTGCTCCTGATGGACGAGCCGTTTGCTGCTCTCGATGCGCTGACTCGTGAGCAACTCTATGGCGACCTTCAGCGAATTTGGAAAGCGCGGAAGAAAACGATCGTGTTTGTTACGCACAACGTCCGCGAGGCAGCTTGTCTGGGCGACCGTGTGATAGTTTTTTCGCCGCGTCCCGGTCGCATTCGAGAAGAGTTTGCTGTGGACCTGCCTCGGCCGCGTGACATCAACAGTGTCGACCTCGCGGTTCACTCCACCGAAATTACGAAAGCGCTGAAGAGTCATAGCCAACCGGAGGTCTCGATCGCAGAATGAAACGCTTCTTGTTTGCGGCATTTTTTTTTGCTGTTCTCCTGCTGATTTGGGAGGCGCTGTTTCGTGCAAAGATTTGGTCGCCTGTTCTTCTGCCATCGCCACCGCAAGTCGCAGTTTATTTAGAAAGCGCTGCCATGGATGGAACGCTGGCGAAAGCGATAATGGTCACGATGCGCCGATTACTCATAGGCTACATCATTGGACTTGTGGTAGGGTTGCCATTGGGATTGCTGACCGCGCGTTGGAAGGTATTGCAAGACACGATTGGTACGCTCGCCCTCGGTCTCCAGACATTGCCGAGCGTCTGCTGGGTCCCGCTTGCGTTGCTGTGGTTCGGACAGACGGAAGCAGCTATGCTTTTCGTCGTAGTGATGGGCACGCTCTGGTCGGTAGTGATCGCGACGGAAACCGGCGTGCGCAACGTGCCGCCAATCTACAGTCGTGCGGCTTTGACCATGGGCTCCAAGCGCTTGCACATGTGGTTCAAAGTGATCTTGCCCGCAGCACTTCCCTTCATCGTCAGCGGAATGAAACAAGGCTGGGCATTCGCCTGGCGCTCCCTCATGGCGGCTGAAATTTTCGTAACCATCCTGACCGGTTTCGGGCTCGGGCAGCTTCTACACTACGGCCGTGAATTGAGCGCCATGGAACAGGTCATCGGCATCATGGTTGTAATCGTTGTAATTGGTTTACTCGCCGACAAGATCTTCTTCTCCCCGATTGAACGATTTCTGCATCGGCGGTGGGGTACCAGTCAGTCATGATCTTCAGGCAGAAGCGAGCGCCAGTTTCCGCGCGGCGCGAGGTGCACGTTAGCAACAGGCTGGGATTACACGCACGCCCTGCTGCTCAGTTTGTAAAACACGTCAGGACTTTTCGATCCGAAATCTGGTTCGTGACAACTGCCGGTCGATATTCCGCTTCAAGCTTAATCGATGTTCTCCGTGCCAACCTCGATTGCGGAGCTACAGCAACGATCGAAGCTCACGGTGTGGATGCTGAGCAGCCCATGGATCGACTAGAACAGTTACTCGGCGAATTGCGCAAGTTCGACGAATCCTAACGCAGAGGTCGCGCGACCAGGATTCCACTGTCGGAGCGGTAGCGATATAAATACTTCGAAAGTTGATCATCCACCACAACTTTGCCGTAGTTACTCGGAGAGGATGCGTGCATGAAATGCAAAACGCCATCGCTTGTGCGCAACGCCAGCCCGACATGCGCAGTCGAATGGAGTCCGTTTCGCTCCCGTGAAATGACCCCAATGACGTCGCCGCTGCGCAATTTCGGCTCTATTTTGGCCACCTGATTTTTGGGAATTTCGTAGAGGGGCCGCGAGGACACATTTGCTTCCATCCTGGCAAGCGGGCCCAGCAACGACCGGTTCGCAGCAAGATAACGATAGTGCCGCCAGCCGACGCTCATTTCGCGAGCGGAATGCGGAACGCTGCGTCCGCCGAGTTGACGCGTCATATCTTCGACCAGGCCGCGGCGATTGTTGTCATAGAGCCAGTCTTCCAGGTAATGCAACCGTGAAAGGTAATCGCCCGTGCATTGGCCGCCGCGATACCGGTCCATTTCGATGTAATACAACAACCGTTCAGGCGTCCAATTAGATTCCGGTTCGTTCAGCATTCTCGCGAAACCGAGCGCCGTCTCGAAAAACGTCCAGCAATCCATCCCGTTGAAATTCACCGAAGGCGACTCAATCCGGTTATCGATCTCCAGCGTGAAATGCTTGTAGCGTGTGCCCACCAGCGCTTGCCCGACAGCCGCAGTCCGATCACCGATTGGTAATGATGTCCAATTTCCGGCTTTTGCCTTTGAGACCAGTCGGTTGAATTGGTCCTGTCCCTTGAAAACGGTACCAAACGGCAAACGCGACTCGGACCCGATGGCTACCGAGCACAGCAAGAAAACCGGGATAAAAGCTTTCCATTTCCTCATAGGTTCCGATGAAACTGAACGCGAAACGGAAAAACTTACAAGGTGAGAGGGTCAAAAAGTTGGAGCGAAGCAGTCGTCATCACATCAAGTATCGGGTGGCCATTTGATCTCGAGCCTTCGCGAAGGGTTTGCTTACCACACGCACGCCTATATCCTTCGGCAGTTGTGCCAATTCGTTTTCCAAAGAAGAGCCGGCGAAATATCGTTCGCCAGTCAACGCTCGATGAAGATCCCATGCCACGCGGGCGGAATTCCACCCGTGTCCGGTTGCGGCCGCGACCGGACTGGCACAAGCGCAATTTCCTGACCAGTGTTTTGATTCCGTCGCTTTTTGTAAAGCGATCCGGAGTGAAGACGCCGCCTGAGTTCCCGAAGGTCCGCGAAGGCGAGATCTGCATTACCTGGATTGGGCACGCTTCATTTCTGATTCAAACGCACCAAGTCAATATCCTGATTGACCCGATCTGGTCGAAATGGCTGAAAGTGATCAAGCGACTCAAACAGCCTGGGTTCGAAATTCATCACTTGCCTTCCATTGATTACGTCTTGGTGACGCACGCACACTTCGATCACCTCGACCGGGGCACGTTGCGGCGCGTCGCTGCGAATCAACCGATTGTCGTTCCTACAGGAGTCGGAAATCTCGTGCACGATCTCGGATTTCATATCGTGCACGAGCTCGATTACTGGCAAACTGTTGAACTTGGCCCCCTCAAGATTTCACTTACTCCCTGTCACCATTGGGGAGCGCGGTTCCTGGCGGATTCACATCGCGACTTCGGGGGGTTTGTTGTTTCTACGAAGGGCCGTACGATTTTCCACTGTGGCGACACTGCTTATTTTCCTGGCTTCAAAGAGATTGGCGATCGCTTTGACGTCGATTTGGCATTGCTACCCATCGGGGCCTATGAGGCGCCCACCGGCCGCGAAGTTCATATGAACCCCGAAGAGGCCGTAAAAGCCTTTCTCGAACTGCGCGCCAACACTCTAATCCCGATGCATTACGGAAGTTTCCGTCTCGGCTTCGAACCGCTCCATGAACCACCGCAACGATTGCTGGCAGCCGCGCGTACGCACGGAATCGAGGAAAAGGTTCTTCTGATGACCGAGGGCAAGCCGGTCGTATTGTAGGGCGTTTCTGTGAAACGCCCTACTGGCGCAATCGGAAACAGTCAGCGTCTCGCACAGACGCCCTACAATCTGCTAGGCGCACTCTTGGCCGGATTCCTTGTCGTCCTGCTTTGCTTCATTCTTCTCTGGCACAATCCGCTAGTTTTTTGGAACGACGATTACGAATTGTCAGTGCTGCCCGTCTTCGCCGACATGGCGCGGAGTTGGTCCAAAGGTCATTGGCCAATCCTGAGCCCTTACTCATGGGTCTGCGGCAATCTGGCTGGCGAATTTCAGTACGGAACGTTTTCACTTTTTGTGAATGCGGCCATTATTCTGATCTGGAAATTCCCGCTGACTTTTCCCCAACAGGCCGCGGCACTTTCAATTACACATCTTTTTGTTTTGGCGATCGGCGCATTTTTGTTGGGGCGCGATCGTGGATTTTCACTTCCCGGATCCCTTTTTGTTGCGCTGATCGCTTCGTTAAACGGTTGGATCATTTGCTGGGGTGCGACTGATTGGTTCGGTGCGCTCGGCGCATTCACCTGGCTGCCATGGGCATGGTGGGGAACCGCGCGCGCGCTTGATACGCGACGAACCAAATGGCGGTTCCTCTGGCCGGCAGTGTTCGTTTATCTGCTCGTTACTGGGGGATTTCCCTATACGGTTTTGATGCTGCTCATTCTGATTGCCTGGCTGTCGACAAAATCGCTAGTCGAGACACGAAGCATCATTTCGATCCTGCCGATGCTTTTCGGCGTAGCTCTAG
>JBLMXD010000278.1:0-4371 GCA_050257575.1 Alphaproteobacteria bacterium
GCCAAGCCGATGCACGTCGGTCATATCCGCACCATCGTGCTCGGTGACGCGCTGGGACGTATTGCGCAATTTCTCGGACACGACGTGGTTCGAGATAACCATATCGGTGACTGGGGAACACAGTTCGGGATGGTTATTTATGGCTGGAAAAATCTACTGGATCGACAGGCGCTGCATCGCGATCCGCTCGCTGAACTTGTTCGGGTCTACAAGGAAACAAACGAACGGGCCAGCAGCGATCCGCAGATTAGGGATGCGTGCCGCCAGGAACTCGTCAAACTGCAAGCCGGGGACGGGGAAAACATCGATATCTGGAACGAATGCGTCGCCCTTTCAATGCAGGATTTCGAGCGAGTTTACAAACTTCTGGACGTCCAATACGACCTGCAATGCGGTGAGAGTTTTTATCACGATCGGTTGCCCGGAGTGGTAGACCGCCTGCTGAAGGCCAAAATTGCTGAGATTAGCGAAGGCGCGGTAGTCGTGTTCTTCCCTGATAATCCCGAACTGGCCGACAAGCCTCTGATCATTCGCAAACGGGATGGGGGATTCAATTACGCTACAACTGACGTCGCTACCGTTGATTATCGAGTCAACGATTTGAAAGCGGACGCGGTCTGGTACGTGGTCGGCGCCCCGCAGACATTGCATTTCAAACAGATTTTCGCCGTTGTCCGGCGTGAAGGTTACACAGCTGATCTGCGCCACATAATTTTTGGTAGTATCCTTGGCGAAGATCGCAAGCTGATGAAAACGCGCTCGGGCGAGAATGTTCCTCTGCGCGAGCTGCTCGAGGAAGCATGTAAGCGCGCGCGGAAGATCGTGGAGGAAAAAAACCCGGACCTGAGCGATGAGGAAAAAAGCGAAATAGCCGAGACGGTAGGTATCGGTGCTGTGAAATACGCCGATCTGTCACAGTATCGAACGACGGATTACATTTTTTCCTGGGACAAGATGCTTTCCCTGCATGGGAACACCGCGCCTTACTTGCAAAACGCGTACGTCCGGATTCGATCAATCTTTCGCAGGGCAGATGTAGCCACTGCAGCCGGCATCGCCGATGCCGGCCCGCGGTCACCGACCCCGGCTACAACAACTACTAGCCTCAAGTTCGCCGATCCTGCCGAAATTCAGCTTGCGAAAAAACTTTGCCAGTTTGCCGAGGTTGTTCCTCAAGTCCTCAACGGGTTTCGACCCAATATTCTGGCAACCTATCTTTTCGAGTTGGCAAACAGTTTTCATGCTTTTTACGAAGCTTGCCCGGTCTTGAAATCAGAAGAGCCATTGCGCAGTTCGCGTCTGGCGCTGTGCGATCTTACCGGGCGGGTCCTGCAGCACGGCTTGAATCTTCTCGGCATCAAAGTGCCCGAGAGGATGTGACACGCTAAGCAGAATCTGTCATCCTGAGTAGGGGCGAAGGATCTTGGATCCTTGGCGCATCGCGCTCGAAGGGGTGAATAGTAGTAGATCCCTCGATTTCGCTCGGAATGATGAAGGATACGAGAAGAACAGCACATCCCCGCATTCCCGCGTGTACGTACCGATTGCAGTTCAATCGATGGTTTACGTTCGCACAGGCGTGCGAGATCGTGACGTATCTGCACACGCTGGGAATGAGCGATGTTTACGCGTCGCCGTATTTTCAGGCCAGCCCGGAGAGCCTGCACGGCTACGACATTGCCGATCATAACAAGTTGAATAGGGCGATTGGTTCGCGTGCGGATTACGACGCCTGGATCGCGCAACTGCACGCGCACGGTATGGGTCAGGTGCTGGACTTTGTTCCAAACCACGTCGGAATCACCGACTCGCGCAACGCGTGGTGGATGGATGTGCTGGAAAACGGACCCAGCTCAAAATACGCGCCGTATTTCGATATCGATTGGGAGCCGCTCAAATCCGATCTGCACGGCAAGGTTTTGCTCCCAATCCTTGGCGATCAATATGGGCGCGTCCTGGAGCGTGGCGAGTTAGAGGTGAAATTCAAAGAGGGAACATTTTACCTTTCCTACGGCGAACGCACGCTACCGATCGCTCCCGGGACCTATCGCTACGTCCTGGAAATTGCGTTGCAAAATCTTGCCGAGTACAAGGACGACCTTCTTTACGCAGAACTACAAAGCATCCTGACCGCTCTGGAGTATTTGCCAAAGCGCACTGAGACCGATCCGAAACGAATCGCGGAACGGACTCGAGAGAAGGAAATCATCAAGCGACGCCTGGAGCGGCGCTGTGCCGAGGCGCCACAGGTCCAACGCGCGATCGAAAAGGCGTTGCTGCAGATCAACGGAAAGCCGGAAGACCCGCGCAGTTTCGATGTGCTTGATCAATTGCTGAACGATCAATCATACCGCCTGGCGTTTTGGCGTGTCGCCGCAGAGGAAATCAATTACCGCCGTTTCTTTGACGTGAACGAACTCGCGGCGATCCGGGTGGAATTGCCCAAAGTTTTCGACGCGGTTCACCGGCTCGTTCTCGAGCTGGTAAGCGCAGGCGCCGTGACAGGCCTCCGCATCGATCATCCGGATGGTCTGTATTTGCCGCGAGAATATTTCGAAAAACTTCAGCAGCGTTGTGCCAAAGCACTCGGCGTTGCATTGCCAAGAGACAGACGCGCCATCTACATGCTGGCGGAGAAAATTCTCACGGGCTCTGAAACCTTACCAGAGGACTGGCGGGTTCACGGAACTACAGGATACGATTTCGCCAATCAAGTCATGCAACTGCTGGTCGATTCCGCGGCCGAGACGCAGATCACAAAAACATTCCACCGTTTCATCGGTCATTCGATGCCTTTCGGGCACCTGTTGTACGCGAAAAAGCTTCTGGTGATGAAGGTGGCGCTCGCAAACGACGTCGACGTTTTGGGCAACATGCTCGACCGCTTGTCCGAACAGAACCGGTGGTATCGCGATTTCACACTCGAGGCGCTCTCCCGGGCTGTGCGCGAGACCATCGCCTGTTTCCCTGCTTATCGAACTTATCTCGAGCCTGGTCAGCCTGTGAGCGAAGAAGACCGCCAAATGGTCGAGCGCGCAATTGCTGCAGCCAAACGCCGTAACCCGGCGATGGAAGAATCGATCTTCAATTTCTTGCGCGACGTATTGCTTTTCCGTTTCCCTCCAAACCTCGATGCTGCCGGACGCGCAGCGCACACGCATTTTGTTTTGAAATTTCAACAGACCACAGGTCCCGTAACGGCCAAGGCTCTCGAGGATACCGTGTTTTACATTTACAACCGGATGACGGCGTTAAATGAAGTGGGCGGCGAACCGCAGCAGTTCGGAATGAGCGTGGACGCTTTTCACCAACGGAATCTTGAGCGCCACCGCACTTGGCCGATGGGCTTACTCGCGACCTCCACGCACGATACAAAACGCGGTGAAGACGTGCGTGCCCGGATTGTTGCGATCTCGGAAGTTCCAGAGCTTTGGAGACGTTCGCTGCAGCGCTGGCTCGTGGTGAACCGTCGCCATAAACAAATCGTCAATGATTTAGAGGCACCGGATCCCAACGAAGAATATCTCCTTTATCAGACGTTACTGGGCACATGGCCTATCAAGGCAAACGGCGAACCGCAAGGAGCAGTAACGCCCGAGTATATTGAACGCATTCAAGCGTACATGGCCAAGGCCCTGCACGAGGCGAAGATCAACACGAGCTGGATCCAGCCGAACGAAGAATGGGACGCGGCGATGCGCCATTTTGTTGCGGAAATTTTAGACGGCTCCCGGCGAAACAAGTTCCTGCCGATTTTTCTTCCTGTAGCGAAGGAGATTGCACGGCTTGGCGCGGTCAATTCGCTCACACAAACCCTGCTCAAACTCACATCGCCCGGCGTGCCGGACATTTATCAGGGAAACGAGATCTTGGATTACAGCCTGGTCGATCCCGACAACCGGCGTTCAGTGGATTACAACGTGCGAAGCCAGATGCTCGAATCATTAGAGCACGCCACCCCTCGAGAACTAATGGAGAGCTGGCCGGATGGCCGGATTAAAATGTATCTAACGCATCGCGTCCTTCGCTTACGCCGCGAACACATCGATCTTTTCCAGCGCGGCGAATATTTGCCGCTCTCCGGCAGCGGAACGTTCGCCGAAAGTTGTGTTGGTTTTGTGCGACACCTCGGGGAACACTGGATCCTAGTGGTCGCGCCGAGGCTCTCCTCGCGCGTCGGTTTTCCGCCGATGGGTGAATTGTGGAAAGACACGAGCGTTGAATTACCGCGAAAACTTTCACTCAAAAACGCGCACGATCTTTTCACCTGCCAGCCTCGAACCTTTCGGAATCGGCAGCTCAAGCTGGCCGAAGCCTTGTCGATGTTTCCCTTTGCAGCCATTACGAGTCTGCGTTAGGCGTCTGGCACAG
>JBLMXD010000279.1:0-4092 GCA_050257575.1 Alphaproteobacteria bacterium
AAGCCGCACCAGTCTGGGCGAGCCCTTGTCGCAAGGCGATAATGCGATCCATCAGCGCGCTTTCGTCGCCAAACAAGGCGTGAACGCGCATCGCCGCATCGAACTGCGCCTTGCGGTCTGCGGGACTGAATTTCGCTCGCCGATCCAGACCGACCTTCAACTTCGTCTCGTAAACCTTGCCCGCCTTCGTTAGGCGCACCGTGTAATCACCGGGCAACACCCGCGGGCCTTTGATTCCCCCAATGGCGATTTGCGCGGCAGGCGGCACCCGCGGCGGTTTGACATGCATCGTCCACATCACCCGATTCAGGCCGGGTCGTTTGCTGGCTGGCAATTCATCGATCACGCGCCCGGACGAATCCAGAATTTCGAGTTTCATTTTTCCAAACAAATGCCGCTCGCGTTGATAGTAATTGATGGCCGCTGCGTCCGGCGGATTCTCGCCGACGAAAACTGCGTCGCCATTGGCCCAACCGCCCTGGCCTTCAATACGCTGCTGCACCGGGCGCGCCGAAACAAACGCAACGTCTTGTTTCAACAAGTCCGGCGTCAACGCGCGCAGCGGCGTGATGTCGTCGATGATCCAAATGCCGCGGCCGTGCGTGGCGAGAACCAGATCGTTGTCGCGCGGTTGAATTGCCAGGTCGCGTACCGCAACGGCAGGAAAATGGTTACCTTTGAATTGCGCCCAGTCTTTTCCCCCATCGATCGAAACCCAGAGTCCGAATTCGGTGCCGAGGAAAAGTAGACCGGGCTTAACCAAATCCTCTTTGATAACGTGCGCGTAGCCACGAACGCTCTTCGGGTCTTCAGGTGTAACGAGCGGCGTCCACGTCTTACCGTAATCGGTAGTCTTGAATACATACGGGGCCATGTCGCCATACGTGTGCCGGTCAAAGGCTGCGTAAGCAGTACCGGCGTTGAAGTTGCTGGCCTGCACCCAGTTCATCCATGAGTTCTTCGGCAAGCCGGGGATGTTTCCCACAACATTGGTCCAGGTCTTCCCGCCGTCGCGCGTGAGCTGGAGGTTGCCGTCGTCCGTGCCCACCCAGATCAAGCCCTTTTGCTTGGGCGATTCGCTGATGGAATAAATCGTGGTGTGCATTTCCGCGGACGAATTGTCCACGGTCACACCGCCGGATTGCTCCTGCTTCTGTTTCTGCGGGTCGTTGGTGGTCAGGTCCGGCGAAATGCGCTCCCATGTCTGGCCATGATCGCGTGAGCGGAAGAGGAATTGCGCGCCGATGTAGATTGTCCCTTTCTCGTTAGGCGACAGCGCAATCGGTGTATTCCAGTTGAACCGGAGTTTCTCATTGTAGTTCGGCCGCGGTTTGATGTTGCGGGCTTCATGCGTGTTCCGATTGACGCGCCCGATTTCCCCGCCCTGATACTCGGCATAGATGTAATTGGGGTCAGCCGGATCTTCGAACATCCAAAAACCATCTCCGTTGTACATGTTTTCCCAACGCGAGTTCGTGATACCGCCGGGATACTGCGAGTCGCCCACCCATGAACTGTTGTCCTGCAAACCGCCATAAACATGATAAGGATCGGAGTTATCCAGGCTGACATGATAGAATTGCGATACCGGCAGGTTTTCCGCCTTCCACCATTTGCTGCCGCCGTTATAGGAGTACCACATCCCGCCGTCGTCTCCTACGAACACCACTTGCGGGTTGGTGGCATCGATCCACACATCGTGCGCATCACCGTGGGCACCTTGAAAGCCACCAACTTCGGCGAAACTCTTTCCGGCATCTTCGCTCACAATCAGTGTGCCGTCCGGTTTAAACACACGGTCCGGATTTTTCGGATCAACAATCAGATTCGCAAAGTAGAACGGTCGCCAGACCATCCATTGGCTTTTATCGCGTTTTTCCCACGTTGCGCCGCCGTCATCGGAGACGAACAACGCGCTTTCCGGTGATTCGACGAACGCATAAACGCGTTTCGCATTCGAAGGCGCGATCGCCACAGTCAGACGCCCATATGGTTTTTTAGGGAAACCTTTGTTGGCCTCAGGCGTGATCTCTGTCCAGGTTTTACCGGCGTCGGTGGAACGGAATAGTCCACTGGCCGAAGGCGCGTTGGGATTGTCGCCGCCCGAGCGGTATTCCCAGCCTTTGCGCCGGAAATCCCACATCGCAGCAAACATGATATCGGGATTCTCCGAGTCGATTTTTACGTCGGTACATCCGGTGGAAAGGTTCGCGCCCTTGAGAACTTGCTGCCATGTCTTGCCGCCATCGGTCGTTTTGTAAAGACCGCGGTCGGGCGAATCGCTCCACAGTGCGCCGGGAACCGCGACGAAAACCGTGTCGCCATTTCTGGGATCAACCATGATCCGGGAAATACGTTCCGATTTGTCCAGACCGACGTGTGACCACGTTTCGCCGCCATCGGTTGATTTATAGATCCCGTTACCGATGGAAACCGTGTTACGCGTCCACGATTCACCAGTGCCGACCCAAATGTTCTTGGAATTTTTCGGATCGAGCGCGATGGCGCCAATCGATTGCACAGGTTGCTCGTCGAAGACGGGGCGATATCGAGTGCCGTTATCGTCCGACTTCCAGACACCGCCGCTCGCCGAGCCGACGAACAACGTGATTTTCCCAGACGGCTCGCGAACACCGGCGATGGATGTGATGCGGCCGCTCATAGTCGCCGATCCGATATTACGCGTCCCGAGTCCGGAGATGCTCGCTGAACTAAATGGAGTGTCAGCCGCATAGAGAGGAACGGCGCAAAGAACAAGGGATGCTAGAACGCGCCGCACTATGGTGGGAACGTCGAAGCGCGCCTTCCCTGCGCCAAGCGATTGTGTGGGCCTGCCTCCCCGTCGTTTCTGGTAAAGGAATATTCTCATTGATTAATCAGCGCTGTGGTTTGGGGACGTTTATTTGGCCGGGGAAATGGAATATCGCGTCATCGACCGGTACGTTGGCTTCGACCTTATCAATCACGACCTTTTGTTTTTCCGCTGCGCCCTTGGATCCGACTTCGATTGAGGTCGGAACGAAAACGCCGCCGGCTTTTTCGTAATCGCCAAGGTCCGTCTCTACTTCTTCGTGCGCGCCATGTCGCATTCGTTCCGTCACAATGCGGATCTCAAGAAAATGGTCGGGATCCAAATACACGAAGCTGACGTCGCCATTCTTTCGCACCACTTTCAATTTGTGGGCTGGTGTCCCATCGACGTCTTCGGTCCCGAGATATTCAACCGTGCTCCCTTTCGCCTTCCAATCGGTCAATGGACCACCCAACTCGGTATCTTCAACCAGCGCCTTTACGTCATCGGCAGACATTCGCTCCGGGTCTTTGCGTCCAAAAAACGGCGAGACTTTCCAACCTTCCTTACCGTCATACGCCTGGATCTGCGTCATCCCTTGAATTGAGGCCTCGGTGCGGACCTCGTCGGGCTGCTTCTTTATTTGCAGGTAGCCAAGTTCGATCTGTCCCTGTATCGGCACCAACAACTTGCCGCTTGTTCGCAGCGTTTGCAGTTGGTTCAGCGCGGCTGCGCCGCCCTTGGCCTCAATATTCTTGGCGATTAATTCATCCGCGGTCGGCTGGCTCTTGTCCTGGGCAAACAATGCAGATGCGAAAAGCGTCGCGGACATGACAGGGATTAGGAAGCGTAGAGACATATCAGTTTTTCAGATCAATGTGAGACACCGTAACACCTCGAATATTCAAAGAAACGGGGAAGCAAACATTCTCTAAATCATCTTCAGACGAATGGATGAATTGAGTTTGCAATTTGGATTCAAAAAAAGTCATTTTGAAGAATCACTCCGCGCGCAGCGCTTGAATCGGATCAACGTGTGTAGCGCGCCGCGCAGGGAGCAAACACGCAATCAGGGCGATTACCGCGAGCAAAACCGTAGAGCCGGCAAGCAACGCAGGATTGCGCGCGGAGACCTCGTAAAGCTGTGACGTAAGCAAACGGCCCAGCGCGAATGCCGAAGCAATTCCGATCACCAGCCCGATGACGACCGGTCTCATTCCCTGGTTCACCACCATGCGCAGCACATCGCGAGTCTGGGCCCCTAGCGCCATGCGCACACCGATCTCGCCGGTGCGTTGCTC